>SUTP01000132.1 GCA_015062815.1 Methanosphaera stadtmanae
TTTTACGTATTAAATTAATGTATTGACTAAGAAAAATAGATAAATTTACATAGAAATTTATCTATGTTTCTTACATTATCCTAACATTGAAGAGATGAAAACGGCTTTAGAAGTTACACCACAAATGAAATGTAAACGACTCCAGAGATTAAAAATCCAAAAAAACCAATCAATCAAAAACTTCAATTGGAGATATAACAAATTATACACAAGCCTGCCTAGTTTATATTGTTTCTTCATCACTATAGACGACTACGCCGAGTCTATTTCCTATCGACCATTTTCCAGAGCTCAAGTTGTCACTCAACAATGCACCGATCTTGAAGAAGCATATGAAGAAGCCGAATTGGCCGAAACCTCTAATAAAGGAAACTCTAGTGAAGACACTGTTATGGCAACCATTTACCGACGCAGTAGTACAGGTTTTATTAATTATCAAAGAAGCTCTCAACATCCTTTTAAGTTCTTTGGAAGCAACAACGCTAATCAAAGTTATAGCCATTCTAATACCACCACTACCCGTCAAACGGCAAAAGGAAAGGGTTAGAACAATTATGGCTATCAAGATAGCAAGAGAGGCCTTAAAAGCGATAGACGGTTTAAGTGCTTCAGATGCAATCAAGAAGGTCACTTATCCAGAAATTGTCCTTACTTCTTTAAAGAGCTCGCAGAAATGGAAGAAATCGAAAAAGGAAAGAATATTACTAATACTCAAGACCATTTAAACTTAAATTAGGAAGAAGGGAAACTTCCTCTAATCAAACCATCAGCACGAACGAAAACCAAATATCTAGTGACATAGTTGCTACCGTTACTAGAAGAATGAAAAATAAAACTCATAATAAAACACCATATGAAAGACCCAACAACCAACAACAAATAAAATCATTAAAAGATATCCATTTCCTTTTAAGACCCGCGTGACTACTAAAATTATAAACTCAACCCTTAATAATGATCAGGAAAAATCCCAACAACCTTATACTCCTTCAGAAGACTACGAAATGGAAACTGAACAATATATGAATCCCAGCGAAAAATTGGAAGAAATCGATTTATCTGTCATAGCTCAACTATCTATCAGTAGCGTCAAGTCAAAATCAAAAGCAAAAAGAATTGAATAAATAGAAATTCATGAGGACAATAAGTAATCCATTATCAACAAAATTATTGATAACTCTCCAGAAGAAATTAGGAATGAATTTGAACATCTTTTTACGAATCAATATTGAGATCTTGGCTACAAAAACCGAAGAATTGGGAAAAACGAAACTCATGCCACACTCTATACAACTAATAAAGGATGCAGTTCCAATAAAGCAGAAAACTTATAGGTTATCCAAAGTCCAAACCGATGCCCTCAAAGAGGAATTAATTAAACTACTTGAAAATAACCTATTCGAATCTTCATGTTTTCCTTGGTCTTCCCATGTAATATTAGTGCCAAAAAGGAACAAAAATTGGAGGATGTGTATGTGTATTGACTTTAGGAAACTTAGTGATATTACAGTAAAGGACGCCTATTGTTTACCTTTGATGAAATACTCTATTCTATAGGGAGGAAGGTGAAATTATTCACAACTATCGATCTATTTTCAGGATTTCCATCAAATACCAATGAACGAAGAAAATATTCCGAAAACAAGGTTTTCTACAATATATGGCAATTATCAGTTTAAGGTAAAGCCAATCGGATTGTGCAAAGATCCTGGTACATTTCAACGTGAAATGAACAGGATCTTCTTTCCCTTAATTGGTCATTGCTTATTCGTATACATTGATGATCTAATAGTCTTCTCAAATTCTTATGAAGAGCATCTTGACAACTTATTGGAGGTATTTAAAATCATTCTCGAAAATGGATTGAAACTGAATCTAGAGAAGTGTAATTTTTTCCAAAATAAAGTTGAACTTTTAGGCCACACTATATCCACCGATGGAATAGAACCAATACAAACCAAAGTGAAAGTTGTAGCCGAGTGGTTACCTCCAAATACTGTAAATCAGTTGCAGCCATTTCTAGGATATGTAGGATACTACAGAAAATTTATTTATAATTTCGCCTCTACCGCTGCTGCATTCTGCGTAAAGAAGTTTAAGTCCTATATTAGTGGTAATCCTTATGAAACGCTTCTATACACAGACCACAAACCATTAGTATCGTTATTTAAAAACAAAGAAACCAATAACGCTAGATAAACACGTTAGGTTCTACTACTATCGATGTTGAAAGTAAAGGTAATCTACGAACCAGGTAAGAAGAGATTATATCCACGGTAATTTCAGAAGTAACCTCTACAGATGATGATGAATTATTAAAAACCTTTGAAGTAAAATTTTAAAAAATAAAAAATGAAAATTATTATGTAGATAATGGTACTTTCAAAAAAGTTATATCAGATGATAAAGAAAAACTGAAACTAATTCTAGCTGCTTATAACGTAGGACACGAAGGCATATTCAAGACATATAACAGGATCAAAAGAGATTATTACTGGACTAACATGGCTTTTGATGTAAAATATATTGTTACTACTTGTAAACATATTTGCTCGCCATGGAATACCAGAAGTTCTCATCACGGACAATGGTCCCCAATTCCGCTCTGATAAGACTAAATCTTTCCTCGATCTTAACGGAGTTTTTGTTCACTATTCTGCCGTATATCATCCAGAATCTAACGGTATGATGGAAAATAGGAACAAAGAGATCGGAAAGTATTTGAGAATATTATGCAACAATAATCTATCAATTTGGTATGAAATTTTACCAAATGCTTTGTGGGTTCTTAGAACAACTAAAAATGAAACCACCAAATTCTCCAGTTTCGAATTATTGTATGGTAGACGCGACCTACAACCGTTTGAACTGATAGTTAACTTAGACAAAAAAGAAGATTATGAAATTCAGGAAGAATATCTTATTAGACGATTCACTAAGCATTACAAATGGATTAAAGAAGCTATCAATAATATTCAGACAGTAAATAGGATATAGGAAGACAGAAGCAAACAAATAAGAAGGTTGAAAGCAGAATACAAACTCGGTGACTTAGTATTGATCAAACTAATCAATAAAAGAAAACTCGATCCTTACTTTGTAGAACCAATGAAGATAGTAAAAAAGCAACTGAATACGGTTACTGTTTGCGATCCAATAACTAACGAAATCGCTGATCGTAATGTACATTTAAAAAATAATATTTTTTACTGTAAAATAATCCGTTTATATATCTGAACAATACGATTTCGGTATATAAATGGATACTTTAAATAATAATCAAAAATAAATGAATAAAATAAATAAATAAAATAATGATAAATAAATATAGTAATATTTAAACTATAATAAAGTGTCTTAAAATTGGTTATTTATTTAATTTTATTTATTT
>SUTP01000133.1 GCA_015062815.1 Methanosphaera stadtmanae
AACTTTATTTATAATTATTTTGTTTGTTGGCCGCAATAAGTTTAAAGAAATAATTTTATGTTATTATTGTGGCAACATAGTTAAATATATAAGAAATTTACATTTTTAAATGTAAATTCTTTACATTGTGTTAGCAATAAATTTATTTTTAAAGTACTTTTATTCTTAACAATATTTTATAATAATAAAGTTTTTACACTGAAAACTAAACAAGTTAACTTTTCTACTTTATAATTAATTATTAAGAAATATTCTTAATATAAAAATATAATATAAAGTAATTAAAGTTACAATATTACAATATATTTGTCATAATATACAAAATTTATTGAACTATATAAACTTTAATTATTATATTTTAATTAAGCTATAATTTATTAACACACATGATTAATTAATAACACATGATCATTTAATTAAATCAAGCCTCAAATTATAGCATAAAAGAAATTTTCTGAAATTAATTTTATCATTGTAATTACCTTTTTATATTTACTATAAATAAACTTTATTAATATTTTCACTCATATTATTTCAGATTAAGAGTCTCAACATTAACTAAAAGATGTCTGAAGAAACCAAATACTCCGATTAAGAGTCTCAACATTAACTAAAAGATGTCTGAAGAAACCAAATACTCCGGAGAAAAACTTATGGGCAGAATCAACTACCCAACCTGGTACCCTCCTAGAAGTAATAATCATGTTCAAGAAAGAAGTAATAATAATAATAATAATAGAAATACTGAACGTTGCAGCTACTGTCATAGGTTAGGACATATTGAAGATACTTGCTTCCGCCGACAAAACGACATTCGCCGCCAACAGAACAATTCAACCAATGTTTTTGCAATCTCACAAGTTAAAAATACTCAAGATATTTGTTCGGTACTTTCATTCTGCCTTAGTACTGAAATAAGTACTATTTACGTACCTCTCTTGGTTGATACTGGTGCTTACTCATGTTTCCTTGACAAGAAGCACGCAGACATGTTCAAAATTAATCACTCCTTAGGTTGCGAAATTAAAACTGTAAATGGTATAAATGGAACCTCTCGCGTTTATGGAAGGACAGATCCAATCATAATCACTTATGGAGAATTCTCTAGTCAAATCACTTTTTACGTTATTGATTTGAATAACTACGCCGGTATTATTGGAGTGAACTGGCTTCAAGATAATAAAGCTTCCCTTAACTTTTCCGAAGAAAAACTAATGCTAGAATTTCCCAAGTTAGATCCTGAACCTGAAGCTGAACAACCATTAGAAATCAATCTTATTAGGGACATTACTGCCCAAGATCCCTTAGCTAGTGATGAAGATACCACAGACACCATTGAAATCCCAAAGGAACTACTTTCTATCAAAGAAGTATTCGATGAAAAATTACCTGACATCTTACCTCCACATAGACCCTACGACTGTACAATCAATCTGAAACCTAACTCTGTTCCCTTTTATGGTCCATTATATTCCTTGACTGTTCAAGAACAAGAAATCCTCAAGGAATATATAGATGAAAATCTAAAGAAGGGCTTTATCAAGCCTTCAAAGTCCCCTTATGGCGCTCCCGTTCTCTTTGTTCCAAAAAAGGATGGATCGTTACGTCTTTGTGTCGACTATAGGAAGTTGAATCAGGACACAATTCGTAATTCCTATCCTTTACCGCTCATCAAGGATCTACTTGACCAGGTCCAAGGCTGTTCCTTCTTTACCAAACTAGATCTCCCAGGTGCTTATAATTTGGTCCGTATCCGCGAAGGGGATCAACCGAAAACTGCCTTTAGGACAAGATTTGGACACTTCGAATACGAAGTTATGCCTTTTGGTCTCACTAATGCCCCGGCCACCTTTCAGTACTTTCTTAACGATATCCTCTCAGCTGTTTTGAACAAATATGCCTTTTCATATATAGATGACATTCTCATTTTCTCCAAGTCTTACGATGAACATATCCAGCATGTTCAAGAAATTCTAAAAATTTTGTTAAAAAATGGCCTGTATTTCAAGCTTAAAAAATGTGAATTTTTTAAGTCCTCCGTCGAATTCCTTGGCTACCAGATTTCTGACCACAGCCTCTCCATGTGTAAGGATAAGGTTCAAGCCATTCTCGATTGGCCTCAACCCAAGTCCGTCAAAGAAGTTCAACAATTCTTAGACCTTGCCAATTTCTACCGCCGCTTTATCTTGGACTTTGCCAAAATTGTTCACCCTTTAACCAAACTTACAAGAAAGGGCGAAATTTTTGAATGGGTCGAAACACACGAAAAATCTTTTTCTACTCTTAAGGTTGCTTTCACTACTGCCCCAGTCTTAGCTATTCCAGATCAAGGCCGCCCTTTTATTGTGGAAACTGATGCCAGCAATTTCGCCGTCGGAGCCGTACTTTCTCAATATGACAACAACAACCGCCTTCATCCATGCGCTTTTATGTCCAAAGGTCTCAAGGATGCCGAAGTCTGCTATGATATCTACGACAAAGAACTCTTGGCTATTATCACCGCCCTCAAGGAATGGCGACACTACCTCCAAGGAACCAAGGAACCATTTAAAATTTTTTGTGACCATCGTAATTTGAAATTTCCCAGAAAGCCTGAGGTTCTCTCCGATAGACAAATAAGATGGTTCGAATTTCTTTCTAAGTTTAACTATGAAATAGTCTACCGTAATGGCTCCCAAAATAAAAAGGCCGATATACTATCAAGAAGACCAGATTTTTTTGTTGGACTTATTACATCCACTATTGAAAACAATTCTTTCTTCGATGAAATTAAACAACAATACCAAGATGATTCCGACATTCAGAAAATTTTTAAACTAATAAAAGCAATTAAAAAATTATGAAATAACTAACGATATTCTTTATTATAATAATAGAGTCTATTTGCCTGTGTCTTTTCGCGTCTCTACCATAGAAAAATATCACTCCTCTCCTGTCGCCGGACACTTTGGTACCAAGAAAACAGAAGAATTACTTTCCAGATTCTACTATTGGCCCAACCTTCACGAAGATATTGAACAATTCATTAAATCTTGTATTATCTGCGCTACTAGAAAAGATGCCACCCATGCTCCTTATGGTCTGAATCAATTAACTAATACTCCTTCACTTCCCTGGACTAACTTAAATGTTGATTTTATCACTGATTTACCGGAATCTTCTAACTTTACTACCATCATGAACGTTGTGGAACAATTCAGTAAAATGCTTCATCTCTGTAAAATAATCCGTTTATATATCTGAACAATACGGTTGCGGTATATAAAGGGATATTTTAAATAATAAACAGAAAATAAATAAATAATATAAATAAATAAACAAATATATTAATATATATTATTTTG
>SUTP01000134.1 GCA_015062815.1 Methanosphaera stadtmanae
TAGATGTTAATAAAGGTTCATCATGGATTAGCTTCAACTATGCTAATACAACAAGCACATTCAAAGCAACATACATTTCATCAAGCGGTGCACAACAAAACATTTTCACAAGAAGCTTGGATTTAGAAGAAATATCTAAAATCAAAACAGCAACATAAATGTTTTAAAAAAATAAATAATAAAATTTTATTGGAGGAGATTTAAACTCTCTTAACTTTTTTTTTGTTAAAATTATTTGAATTTTGAACTTATTCTACTGAATATTGAAGTTGAGTTTTTTAATTTTTCAAGTTCGTTTTCTAATGATTCAACTTTATCCTGATTTTCTTTTAATGACTGTTTAAGTTTCTTATTTTCCTTTTGTAATTTCTTTAATTTAGCTGGATTAGATGCATTTAATGCTCTAGGTAATGTATTGATGAAGCCTTCAAAGGATCTATTAAATACTATTTGATTATTTCTACTTTTTTTACTTACAGATAAAACACTAGACATCATGTATTCATAGTTAAATAATTCTACTCTACCAAATTCTTCAGTCATTACTATTTTTGAATAATAATTTTGGCTAGCTGCAACATATCCATAAATTCTCTCGAGTGCATGACTTATAGTACCATCATTAGGCATAGGTTCTTCTGGGAAATCTTCATAATCTAAATCTAAATCAAATAATGGTTTCAATGCATCATATTTTGCCCAATAACAGTTACCTATTGATATTGGAGGATTTTCTTTACTGATAGCTACATTAATATTCATCCGTTCTAATAAATCTTGAGCTTCTTCAAAGCATAAAGTCCAATACTTGTTAACATATGAAAAGAAATAAGTTCCATGATATATTTTAGGTGGAACAATTAATCCTAAATTAGGATTTTCGTCGAATTGATTAACTATTGATTCGATATAATTTGGACTGGATAACATATTATCCCATAATATATCTCTAAAAGATGCACCTACTGTAACATATTCTTTTGCCTCTGATTTCTTATCATGCATGAAACAGAAGTAATCATAATCCTTAATTATATCTTTACATCCTACAAGCAGACCAGACATATCTCTACCCCTGGCATTTACAACAATAACTTGTGACTTATTTTTTAAAGGCTTGAGTATATGTTCTTCAAAGAATTCTTTTTTATCTTCGGTATCTGTTGTGATAATAATATCCATATATTCTGGTACGTTTTTGAGGTAGTTATATGCATATTCCCATAAATCATCATAATATAAATGTGCAATTACAACTATTTTTTTATCAGAACATCTTGTGATAGTATTATCTTTTGGAATTATGCTAACGGAATTTAAAGTATTGCTAAATGTATCATGATCCATTGTTCTTAAGAAATATTTATAAATCAATGAAACATCATAAGAAGTATGATTATCAATATATTCCATAGTTGATGAAATATATTTACCTGCATTGTAGCGTAGATGTAATTTACGTGGTAATTTAAATGCTTTACGTTTAATTACTGGTAATCTTCTATTTACTACCATATCATACATATTGAATGTGTGAAAACTCATAGCTTTTTCTATTGGTCCTTCAATATCAGCTGTATCTACATAAGCTTCCCATTTAAAACCTAGATCACTGAAATATCTTGTAAAAACACCTTCATGTTTAAATGCTAAATTATTGAAATCCTGATAATTAGGAAGTTCAGACCAATATTTCTGGAATTCTTTTGATTTTATTAAATTTTTTCTGAATGCTAAGAAATATGTTTGAAGATATCTTGGCCTATATCCATATGGACATAAGTCTCTTGCATTAGGAGCATCTCCATGAACCGTTATACCCCAAAAATCAATATTTTTAGCATCCATTACATCAAACATTTCTTTAAATGGATATAATGGACCAAAAAATGAATCATTGAATAATATGACTTCATCATATTCCTGAAGTTTTTTAAAACCAATATGCTCAATCATAGCATCTCTCCATCCACCAGCATCAAAACCAATGTTTGGACGAGTCATTATATCTGTAGAATATTGTTCTAATATTTCCCTACTTTCAGGTGATAAATCACCATTGACAATGATACATAAATCAGATAAGTTTTGAATAATGTCATCTAATAAATAAGTTACATATTCATCTATTATTCCATCAGAATCAAAACATAAAAATAATCCTAATCGATTCATAAAACTCCCCTATCCTTTTCTAATTAAAAAACCAAGTTTCCTTAAAGGTTTAGTTATTTTCCAAGATGTTGAATATTTATAATCATCAAGTAATTTTTGCTGTTGTTCAATAATTTTATTTAATCTCCTATTTTCCCTTTCAACAGCATAATATCTATTAACATTCAAAGTATTCAATTGATTTATAGATGCTTTTGAAACAATACTTTTTTTAGGTTTTCTCACATGTAATATAGCGTAATCCAAAAATTGTTTTTCCCATTTCTTAAATAAAGTAAAATCATCAATATCTAATTCAAAATATTCAAAAACTTCTTCTAATGATATGAAATCTCTAAATAAGGGATTACTTACATTATGATGATTAATAACTCTATAGAATATATATTCCAATGGAACTGGAAAATCGAATATCCATTCATAATCAATAGATACAAATTCATTATTTATTACAAATAAATTACTGAATATAACATCCAAATTAGTTATACTGTGACAATGAAAACTTTTATCTGATTTAACTTTAAATATATTTAAAAATTCATCAGTACAATACTCATCTGTTTCAAATGAATCATAAAACAATGCATCAAAAAATTTCCTTAATAATTCAAAGAATCTATCTTTATCATTATTATTTATAGCTCGTATTAAAACTTTTTCAAAGGATTTGTGTTCAATATATTTATATGAAAATTCATTATTTTCAAATGAACTTTCTAAAAAGTTTATTTTTCCAAAAACATTTTTACTTCCTTCATGCATATGCCTTAAATGATCTGAAGAAAATATATTTAAAGGAGCTTTTACAACCTTAGTACCTTCAGAACCAGAATATATATATGTAAGAATTTTGTATCTTTCTTGACGTTCAGCACTTATTTTGATGTAATCATAATTATCAGTTTCTTTAAAACTATCATCATTTCTAATCTCAATTAAAAATGAATTTGCAAAATATTGTGAAAGATTTTCATTAGAAAGAGTTTGATTAACTTTACTTTCTCTGAAAAAATTAGCTCTTTCTTTGATAATTGTTGCATTTCGTTCATAACAGAGTTTGTTAATAAATTTATCAGTATTAATTACTTCTGGAAAAACATGATCAGGATATGGATAGAAAAATTTATAATTTGAAAAGCC
>SUTP01000135.1 GCA_015062815.1 Methanosphaera stadtmanae
CATAGGTGATTATTATGAGCAAATTATTAGAAGTAGATAAATTATCAATTTCTTTCTCACAATATGTCAAGGGTTTAGAACAAAGAGAACTAAAAGTAATATCTGATTTAACCATGGATGTTAATGATCATGAAATATTAGCTGTACTTGGGTCTAGTGGTTCTGGTAAAAGTTTACTTGCTCATGCAATACTTGGTATTTTACCTATTAATGCTAATGTATCTGGAAGCATGAAATATAAGGGTGAAGATTTAACAGATCAATTAAAAGAAGAATTAAGAGGTAATAAAATCAGTTTTATACCCCAATCTGTTAACAATTTAAATCCTCTCATGAATGTTAAAGACCAGGCAATAGGATACATTGAAGACGAAGCTGAAAAAGAAAAAATTCAGAAAAAACAAAGAGAAATATTTAATCAATATGATTTATCTGAAGAAGTAGATGAAATGTATCCGTTCCAATTATCTGGAGGTATGGCACGTAAAGTATTAATTTCAACAGCACTACTAAATGATCCTGAAATAATAATTGCAGATGAACCAACTCCGGGGTTAGATGAAAAATCAGTGGAAGAAACAATCAATTATTTAGTTGAACTTAAAGAAAATGGAATTGGAATGATTTTAATTACTCATGACATATATACAGCCATCAATACCAGTGATAGAATTGCAATTCTATATTTAGGATATGTGATTGAAATTACAGAAACAAAGAATTTTTCAGGTCATGGTGAGAATTTATTACATCCATATACCAGATCTTTATATCAGGCATTACCTGAAACCGATTTTAAACTAACCGAAGGACATCAACCATCATATCTGAACATTCCTAAAGGATGTCCATATCATGAAAATTGTCCTAATAAAACAGATAAATGTGATAATACATTACCAGAACTTAAAACAATCGGCAATACTGTAATCAGATGTTTTAATCCATTAGAGCGTGGTGATTAAAATGGATAAATTAAAAGCTGAAAACATTAATTTTTCTTATAATAATCATCAGATACTATCCAATTTAAATTTTGAAATGGAAAGTAATCAAGTAATAGGATTATTTGGAGATAGTGGGAGTGGTAAAAGTACACTTTGTAAAATATTAACAGGATTTATTAAAGATTATGAAGGAAAAGTACTTATTAATGATGAAAAACATAAAAAAGGCTATAATCCAATACAATTAATCTATCAGCACCCTGAAAAGGTTATGAATCCTCGTTGGAAAATGGAAGAAGTACTTAAAGAATCATGGATGCCAACAGATAATATTCTAGATGAGTTTGGAATAAAAAAAGAATGGTTTACAAGATATCCTTCTGAACTATCTGGTGGTGAATTACAACGTTTCAGTATTCTACGAGCACTAAATCCTAAAACAAAGTTTATCATTGCTGATGAAATAACAACAATGCTTGATGCTGTAACACAAATACAGATAATTACAAGTTTATTAAAACAATGTAAAGAAAATGGTATTGGCTTACTACTTGTAAGTCATGATAAAAAATTGTTAAAAAAAGTATGTGATAAAATAGTATATTTATCGGATATCACTGATTAAATATACATTATTATTTTTTTTTTAAAATATTTTAACTTTTTCAATCTCTTCAGACTCATTTTTTAGTATATTGCTGTTTTTTAATACTTTTTCCATGTGTATAGTTCCCATTTCATCATGAGTATCCTGTACAATAACATAACCTCTATTTAACCAAAATGGTAAAGCACCATAACTATCTCTTTGTGTATGTAAGTAAATTTCATTGTATTCCTGTTTTTTACAGAAATTTTCAATACTTTTTAACATATTAGATGCTATTTTATTATGTCTATATTCCGAATCTACAAATAATCGGTATATGCTTGCTGTATATTTTTTAGTATATGTTCTATCAGGTATAATGTAGTTTTTGTCATATCCTCTCACAGCTGCAGTTCCAATTAACTTATCATCTTCACTAATTGCTAAGAAAAAGTTACTTCTTTTAGGATTAATATAGTATTCAGTCATACCTACAACATCATAATGATATTCTGGAACATAATCCAAGTCATATGAATCTTTAATCATTTTAAAAACAAATTTTTTAACATCATATTTTTCTAAGAGGTTTTTATTTAATTCTAGTATTTCGTAATTCATTTTATCACTTATTACTTTTTGTTTATTTTAACATAGAAAAGTATTACTTTTTTTATATTGCTTATTACATCATTCTATATCTTAAGTAATATAAATACTTTATTTAGTATTATTGGATTAGTAGAAAACCTTATTTTAAGTCAAGTATGAGAATTACTCAAATATAAATCACGTAAATAAAAAAAAGATGAATATAATTATAAGTTAAGAGGATTTAAACAATAAATATTATTAATTTGGAGAGGATAAACTGGTACAATTTGAATCATCATATGCAACAATTTATGATGTCATCTATTACAAGTTGAAAAATTATAAAAACTATTCTATAGATTTTTGATGAAGATATCTTTGAGTATAAGGACATGCATAAATGCATTTTCCGCACACAGTATCTGGTTTTCCCAAGTTAACTTCAGATACTTTAAGTGCATATTGTTCACAATTTTTATCATTATAAAAATCATTTCTTTTCATATTGACATTCCATTGCTTTCCACTAATTGCATTTCCTTCACAGACTTGTTTACATTCCATACATGATCCACACTTTGATTCAGTAATAGGTGTACCAAATTCCAGGGGAGCATTAGTTAAAATAGATGTCATTCTAAGTGCAGGCCCATATTTTGGTGTTATTAATAATGCTGATTTACCAATCCATCCTAGTCCTGCTTTTGTGGCAAAAGTTTTATGAGGTAATTCAAATGAATTAAATTCTCCAAAATCTTGTCCTAATCTTTTCTTAGTTTGTGCATATGCTTCATAACCTTCATTGACTAAATATTCTTCACAAAGTATGCCTAATTTATCAAGTTGAGTATTAAGTTCAACTAATTTTAAAACATATTCCATAGATGGTGCATTTGTCATTGTTTTTACAATCTTTTTAGGATATGCAATATAGATTATTACTCCCCTATTTAATCCCTTAATTATTGTAACATCACTAATATCTGCAAACCCTACATCTGTTGCACCATTTTTAATCAAATAATCTTTTAAATTTTTAGTTAAACTCATAAATAATTATTTTTAATGTCAGTTATTTATAATTTCCTTCATATGCCCTAATTAAAATGTGCTTTTTCATACTTAATTTTA
>SUTP01000136.1 GCA_015062815.1 Methanosphaera stadtmanae
GCGCGTGGCTCAGCTTGGTTAGCGCGCACGGCTGATAACCGTGAGGTCCTGGGTTCGAATCCCAGCGTGCCCATTTAATTTTGATTTTAAAACATATATAATTTTTTGAATTAAACTTTTTTTACAAAAATTAATTATGACAAAATAAGAAAATAATAATTTAGATAAGACATTCTATAAAAATTTTTTTGTATATTATTATCAATTGTTAGCTCACACATTTATTTAGAGAACATAACAAGACCTATCTAAAAATTTCAAAAAGTGAATAAAATATATATGTGACATAATATAGACTAATGTATGGAGCAATTGGTATATGGGTTTATAAAAATACTCTCCATATTTTACCTATTTTTTTGAGTAATTTACTTATTTTCTATGAAAACAGTTTTTTTAGTTAAAATAATTGTATTATTTAAAATACTGCCTTAAAAATAACACTAATTTTAATAGAATATTTATTCAAAAATAGTTTTTAAAAATAAAGGTTAGGATTATCAAAATAACATGAAAAAAATAAATGAATAATATTATTCATCATCTAATTCTTCAAGTAATCCATTCCATGTATCTATAGATTCTTTTGCTGCTTCTTCTGATAATACTTCAATGGCATATCCTGAATGGATTAATACATAACTTCCTATATCTGCTTCTACTAAATCTAATTTAGCTTCTTGTCTAACTCCACCAAAATCACAAGTAGCTACATTATTATTAATTTCAAGTATTTTAGCAGGTGCTGCTATACACATATATTTTCCTCCTTACAATAATTTAAGTATAATCATTAGTTCATGTTTTTTTATTTATAATATTATATTATATGTTCATTTCATTATTTAAATGTGAACATTAAAAATCAATGAAATAATTAATATATTGAAACTTTAGAAATTCCATCAATTTTTAGTAATTCTTGTAATAGATTACCTGGTACCGGCCTATTTGTTATTATTGTAATTTTTGGAACTTGTGATAATTCAGGATCACTAGCATATAGTTGTCTAATACTTAATTTTGCATCACTTAAAACCATAGCAATTTTACCTAATATCCCATATTTTTCTCCAGAACCTTCTAATTCGATTACACCTAAATTTAGGATACTTGCAATATTTTTTAATAAAGGTCCTGAAGGTTCAATATTAGTAAAAATTTGTTTTAATTCATCATCTTTTAATATTGTATCAATAGTTGAATTAATAACTCTTCTATCAATACCAACAGACCTGGCAAGTGAAGATAAATTTATTTCAACATCACCACAGTAAATTTTTTTATCTTTTCCAATACATAAACCCAACTCTAAAATTTTTTTTGCTACTTTTAATTGAGAAGGATACTTGTTAAATTTTTCTTCAGTTATTTTCCACATAGTACTTACCTAAAATTTATATTAACATTTTTGTACTTACTAGTATATAAAATATATTTAATGTATAAATTTATACACTAAAGATTTATATAGTACATTAATGTAATTATTATTATAAGAAAAAAGGTAGATAAAATGAAAAAGAGTGAATGTTTTTGGCAATCTAAAAAAATTAATAAAAACCCCTATAACAAAAAAAATTGAAATAGATAACCCCTTTAAATTATTTAAAAATTTATATTATAACTATAATGATTGTTTTTTATTAGAATCAATGGAATCAGATAGTGGACTAGCAAGATATTCTATTATTGGGTTCAATCCAGTAGCTAAAATTAAAGCTGAAGATCATAAAGTAACTATAACAACTTATACTGACACAGTTACATATGAATCTGAAAATCCTTTACTAGATTTAAAACAATTGATTAATAATGATTATGAAGAAGAAGGATTTAGAGGAGGTTTATTAGGTTACATATCTTACGAATCAATAAAATATTTTGAAAAAGTTCCAACACACAAAAGTACTTATCCTGATTTCGAATTTGGATTATTTCTAGACTCTGTTATATATGATAATATTAATAAAACCTGCGAATACACAACCCTTAATAAAGACCGAAGTAGTTTAATTAAAAAAATATATCAAGAAATCCATACTAATGGAATATTAGAGTATAAGGTTATTAATAAAGATTTTAAAAGAAATGAATACGAAAATGCCGTAAAAACTACTAAAAAACTTATAAATAATGGTGAAATATTCCAAACAGTAATATCAAATTCAGAAAATTTAGTGTTGAAAGGCAGTAAATTACCTTTATATGAATATTTAAGAAAAATTAATCCTTCACCTTATATGTATCACATAAAATTAGGTGAAAGAGAGATAATTGGTTCAAGTCCTGAAATGTTAATGAGATTAGAAAAAGGAAAAATAGAATCATACCCTATTGCAGGTACAAGACCACGAGGAAAAACGAATATTCAGGACGTGGAATTAGAAAAAGAATTACTCCACGATGAAAAAGAATTAGCAGAACACTTAATGTTAGTAGATTTAGCAAGAAATGATATAGGAAAAATAAGTAAATTAGGAACTGTGAATTTAGAAGAATTATATGGAATACGTAAATTTTCACATGTACAACACATAGTTTCACATGTAACTGGAGAAATTGCAAATAATTTAGATGCTATAGATGCTTTCATGTCACTATTTCCTGCTGGAACATTGAGTGGTGCGCCTAAAATACGTGCCATGGAAATTATAAATAAAGAAGAAAAATATGCTAGAGGACCTTATGGTGGGGCAGTAGGTTATTTTTCACTAAACGGCAATGCTGACTTTGCAATAACTATAAGAACACTTACAACATATGGTGATAGAGCTGAAATTCAAGCTGGTGCTGGAATAGTATATGATTCATTACCTGAAAATGAATTTCAAGAATGTGAAAATAAAAAACAAGCATTGTTAGAAGCTTTATCTCAATCAGGAGAAGAGGTGTTATGATGATATTAATAATTGATAACTATGATTCTTTTACGTACAACTTATACCAGTTAGTTGGATTATTCACAAGTGATATAAAAGTTGTGAGAAATGATGAAATTACAGTAGAAGATATTCATAAATTAAATGTAGACCATATTATCATTTCACCAGGACCTGGAAGACCTGAAAAAAATAGAGATTTTGGTATATGTTCAGACGTAATCAAAGAATTAAAAGAAATACCCATATTAGGTGTATGTTTAGGTCATCAAGGTATCTATTATAACTATGGTGGCAATATTATAAAAAATAAACCAACACACGGTAAAAAAGA
>SUTP01000137.1 GCA_015062815.1 Methanosphaera stadtmanae
CTATTTTTATAACTTGTATCATACTTTATTCTATTATTAACTTTTTTTTTAAATTTCAATTTTACTTCGTTATACCTTATTTTTTAGGGGGACTCTCTCTCAGGGAGGGGTCTGAAAACCATTTATAAATAACCAATTACCAATAATAAAATAAAATAAACTTAAAGTAAATGTACGATAAAACATTCTAATTAATTGTACATTAAGTTCATAATAAAAGGATGGTATTAAATATGAAATTTAAAAAATCAATTAAAATTAATGAAAATAATAATATTGAATCTATAATAGAAATGTTTCAACAGTTAGGTTCCAAATATAACGTGGATATAAGTAAACTAGAAAAAGGCATACAATATCAAACAAATGATATGAAAATAACACAAACATACAAAACAACACTATTTGAAACTAAAAAAGAGGATATAATAGAGAAATTAAAAGATAAAGGTAAAATAACTATCATAGTAATCGATAATTTAAAAAAGAAAAACAAGAAAATGGAAAAGAAAATTGATGAAAACATCAAAATCATCAATGATATGGAAAATGTGAAAACACAAGTAATAAAAGAAGAGGAAATATTTAAAACAATCCATTCACTAATTGAAGAGGCCTATTCATGAAAAACAACATATATAAAACATCTACTGGTTATATTATAAGAAAAACGTTTTATTCAAAAAGAATTTACTATGGTAAATATGATACCTATGAAGAAGCTTTAAAACAAAGAGATATATTGAAAAAAAATAATTGGATAAAAAATAGGAAAACCAATTACAAAATAAACGATGAATTTCCACAATATCGTTTAGAAGAAAAAAATGGAATATATTCTATAATTAATGAAAAAACTGGAAGAAATTATGGAAAGTATAAAAATTTAAAGTATGCTAAAATAATAAAAAAGATATTGCCATTCTATCAGGAAAAAGTAGATCTGAAAATGATAGAGCAACAAGCACGAAGAGAATTCTATAAATACATTCATTATAATAAATTACAGAACAGATATCATGTCATATATAAAGCTACAACACTTGCTACATTTAAATCACTGAAAGAAGCTTTAATTGAACGGGATCTTATTGTAAAATATGATGGTGATGAAGAATTAATGTGCGAAGCAGAAATAAATTATGAAGATTATAAACATGATTTACCACCACTTCCCCTCAAATAATTATAGTATACTTATATTCATATTTTTTTCAGATAAAGTATCAACTCTATAACATATCTCTCATTTTAAGTATCATAGCCAATGTAATTGATAAAAACAATGCTACTAAAATCAGTATATATACTGAATATGGATTATCACCCAAGTATGTAAATGGTACATTCATACCCATAAATGAAAATAACATGGTTGGAATTGCTAAAATAATAGTAACTCCTGTTAAAAACTTCATTACATTATTTAAGTTATTAGATACAACTGTAGCATAAGTATCAGTAATTGAAGATAGAATTTCCCTATAAAGAGCACTTTGATCTATTGCTTGTCTATTTTCAATTATTGCATCTTCCAGTAAATCATCATCCCCTTCATATAAAGGTAAAATGAATCCTTTATTAAGTTTTTTCAATACAGAATCATTAGCATTAAGAGCAGTGATGAAGTATACCAAAGTCTTTTCTAATTCTAACATATCCAGTAAATCATCATTATTTGTAGATTTACTTAATATTTCTTCTTTAGATTCAATAGTTCTATTTACAACCTTTAATGCTCTTTGATATGATTCAGCAGTTTTTAATAATATTTGAATTACAAATCTGGTTTTTTTAGCAGTTCTGAAATTACGTATCCTATTTAGTCTAAAATTATCCAATACTTTAACTTCTTTTGGAGCTATTGTAATTACATAATGTTCTTTAGTAACAATAATCCCAAGAGGTCTTGTAATATATGAAAAAGCTTCTTCACTATCTTCTAGAAAAGGCGTGTCAATTACAATAAGAGTTCCACAATCATCCATTTCAACACGAGGACGTTCTTCTTCATCTAACATTTTGTATAATAAATCACTAGCTACGCCAGTAGTCTCTATAACATAGTCTAATTCATCAAGATCAGGATCAACTAATTCAATCCAAGAATTCAATTGAATCTCATTACTTTTTATTAATTTTCTATCTGGTTTAGTAGTTGTATAAACATTTAACATACTATCAAGTCCTTATGTCAAGATGAGATTAAAAAAGTTTGAAAGATAATTATTAATTAATGATTTGTCTATATTACTATAATAAGATTTTGAAAAACCCTTATAGGATAATAACCTACATTAATACGGTAAGTATATAATCAGAGTTATCAATACTCGAATCAATATTTACATTAAACTCATTAAAACGTCCTGATTCTTCTCTAGCCAGATATAAATGACATAAGGCAATACCTATATCAAAATCATATAATTTAACCATTGGTCTTAACAAAATAGCTCTTAAAGGTTTTTTAATATAAACTTCAATAGAATTATCATTTTGTTTAAAGTACCATGCCTGTATATTGGTTGATGATGGTGCAATTCTTACAGATTCAAGAATATCATCATATTTACCACCATTCGTAATTTCTGATAACGTTTTTCTATTAAATTCAGATATATCTTCCCTGTGTAATTTTTCATCAGGAATTCCAAAAGATATTGAAATAGAATGAGGCAATCCATTAAAAACTTGATGTTCCTTAACAGGATGAACCATGTAAAGCCAACAAGAACCTAACCCCTTACTAGAAAACCATAAATCTAATTGTTGTGCTTTAAAACCAACATTAACTCTGGCTTTTCGATTATTATTAGCACATACTGATAAATAATATTTAGCATTAAATGATATAGGAAATGAACTGACAACTTGATCTTCAGTTAATAATTCTATACTAACAGGTTCTTCTGGAAAAATATCTAACGTACTATCCCAAAACTCCATTAATTCATTTAAAATATCATCACTTAGCTCTTCAGATTTATAATTTCTAATGGATTTTCTTTGACAAATCATAGGATAAATCTGCTTTATAATATTTTCATTCATAATAACTAGCTCCTATCAATTATTTCTAGTTTAATTCCTTATATAATAATATTATTTCTGACATTTTTAAGCATATTCATAGTTTACTAGAAATAAAACATTTT
>SUTP01000053.1 GCA_015062815.1 Methanosphaera stadtmanae
TACCCAGAAAACATCATAACAGCACACAAAACAACAGGACAATACAACACACTACTAATAACAAGATTCAAAGACACAACAGAACTAAACACATTCCTAGAAAACATAACAAAAGAAGAAAACATCAACAAAACATACACACAACTAATACTAAACTAGTATAAACAACTAAAAGAAAAAATAATATTTAAAACCAGAGATATAATAATAAAAAGGGAAATTAAACAAGAAGATGAAATAATGGAAAGTAAATTATTATCAATATCAAAAGAGAATATGTTAAAAAATCTCCAGATTGTTCATTTTGTTGATGATGACAAACAGAACCAATTATTAAATGACTTAAAGAATTACCCTCATGCATTTGTACTAGCATGTATAATGGATAAACAGATTGCAGCTGAAAGAGCATGGGCAATACCTTATAAAGTATATGAAGAATTAGGTAATTTTGATATTGATTTTCTCGCAACTATTGAATTAAGCAAATACAAAGAAATATTCAAGAAAGGTAGTTATCACAGGTTTAATAATGACTCTGCAGAATATTTTTATAAAGCTATTTTGAAAATAAAAACGGATTACGATGGTGATGCTTCTAAAATATGGTCAAACAATCCTAGTAGTGCCTCAGTTGTCTATAGATTTTTAGAATTTGAAGGGAGTGGTCTCAAAATTTCTACTATGGCTGCCAATATTCTTGCAAGACAATTCAAAATTCCAATGAGTGATTATTATTCCATAGATATCTCCACAGATGTACATATTAAAAGAATAATGAAAAGATTAGGATATTTAAAAGAAAATGCATCCAACGAACAAATAATTTACAAAGCTAGAGAAATATATCCAGAATATCCGGGGATAATAGATCATACTTGCTGGAAAATCGGAAGAACATATTGCCATCCAAAAAATCCTAATTGTACTAATTGTCCATTAAATACTGAATGTAAATTTTTTATTGAGTTAAATGATAATAAAAAGTAACTATCTTACCTAAAAATTATCATTTATTCAATATTTCTTCTTTCAATTTTTCAAAATCTTTATCATTGATAATAGGATCTTTATAATCCAAATCTATTTTTTTATCAACATTAGCAAATACCATACCCCGTGACCGACTACAATAAACAGGTTCACTTAACTCATAAACACGCAGTAACCAAACATTAGCATTCCTAGTATCAAAGTATCCGGAAACATGCTTCTTCGTCCAAATATGATAATCATTAAACTTACCAATACGACTAACAGGAGTTTCAAACACTTCCTCTACTGTAGCATAATACTTAACCTCATAAGCCTTACCCTCACTAACAGGTAAGGTATTTTCCTTAACAAAATCATGCATACCTGGTTTAAAAGAATCCAAATAATCATCCTTATTAGCATAACTAACAGTAGGATATAATAAGAATTTTTTCAATGTAGTTCCTGTTTTTCTAATTAAAATTGATTGCATACCTTGACCAAGTGCTTCAACAGTAGCATTCCAATCATTAAGACATTTAGTTATTTTTGACATCTAAATTCTCCTTTATTTTATAGTTTTAATTCTATTATATATTCTTTAAAAAATCTTATGTTATTTTTTATTGAATAATATGAATTTATGATAAACATTATGAACATAATATATTCATTAATATTATAATAAAAATTAATCTTTTGAAAAAGATTAAGTTTATATAGTAATGAAAATATAAATATAAGTAGTCTTTTGAAAAAGATTAATAATGTGGAATAAAAATGAGAATTCATAAAAATAAAAATTCAATAATAATTAGTGATAAGATTCCTCTCGCAGTATCTGCATCAAATCGTAAGATAACTGATGAAAAAGGAAATAAAATCAATAAAAGATTCTATACTTACAGAGCAACAATACCTAAAATATTTCTCAGTTCTTTAATCAAAAATAATAAATATTGTGATGATAAAAAAGAATTTACTTTAATTCCTAATGAAAATAGAGATTATTACTTTACTAATCAAGGAAACATGACTATAGATTTACATGATATTGAAATGAAAAGATTTAGTAAATTTCAAACAGGCCAATGGTACAAAATACTACAAAAATCTAAAGATTCATATAAGATTACATTGCCTAAATCATCATTAATTGAGTTATATGTAATAGACAAATACATGGATTCGTTAGAAAAAGTTAAAGATAGAACTCCAATTTATTTATACTTTAAACTGAAAATGGATTTATTTGAAAACAAAACAATACTGACTTTTCATTTTAATAATAAATATGCATCTAATGAAATTGTTAAATTATTTAAGAAAAGATTATTTTCAGAAAATTTAGATTATACTTATATATTTGCTATGTTATACGCAGCTCAAAAAGTTAATAATGATATAGATGGTATTTACGATTATTTGAAAAAAGATGAAGATGAAATTAATCACGATTTAAATGAAGAATTAGAGAAATTAGATGAATATTATAACCGACCAGAAACAAAGATTACAACTTGGAAACTTAATGTTGAGACATTTAAATCAGAATATGATGTTGAACTAATTAGTTTAATGGTTGAAAAAAATGATTATTATCAAAAGTTATGGGATGTTGTATTAGATAAAGAATTATCTAAAATCAATTTAGACAAATTAAAAATTGAAATTGATGAAATATTATGTAATAATTATGATAAATACCTACCTTATCCTGAATTATACATCCAATACAAAGGTTTAACATTTAAGACATCATTTGAAGAATTAGATAGATTAGATAAAGATATATTAGGAGCTGTTGAAGATTACGATGAATTTATAGCATTGTTCTTAAGACAAAAATCCATGTATAATAGAAAAAAATTAATTATTGCAGGAGAAAGACCATGAAATATATTATAAATGCTTTTACTCCCAAAATGTTGAAAAGTAGTTGTAATTTAAATATAAGGGTAGAACCGAGTTCAGAATTAGAAGTACAAGAAAATAAGGACAACTGCATATCAGCTATTGGTCATTACAATATAGCAGAACATTTGGGAATTGAAAAGAATCGTATGAGTATCATACTAGAAAAAGGAGATATAGCTTATTTAGTCGAAAGTAAAAGAATAGCTGATAAAATATCTTATGATTATAAAAAAATAACTGTTAGTTAAGGAGAAATGTATATGAAATATGTTACTGATCATTTTACCTTAGAAATGATAAAAGAATCGAAATACAATATAAAAATAAAAACACTCAAAAAATATCAGTTCAAAGAAAAAATAAAAAAGGCAAAATCAAGTATTAACTCCAAATTAATCGCTAAAATGTTACATAAACCAAAAGAAAAAAATATTATAGAATTAAAAAAAGGAGATGAAATATACATAGTTACTGGTGAATTTGGAAGAAAACATTCTTCCGATTATAAATATAATAAAAAATTCCGTTTTGAAGTATTCACAATAAATTAAATGGAGAAAAATTATAGCAAACTTTCAAGAAAAAACAACATTATATGGAATATATCAGTCCTAAGAGGAACTAGAAGAAAGGGGACGAAAAGGTAATTTAACTTTTCTGTAGTTAAGATATGAGATAAGTAACAACATATTCAATAGAAGATGCTATCAAAATAAATTAAATAGTAGATCAAATATAGAATCTAAAAATTATTTGAGAAGTATTTAATTAAGTTTATAGAACAAACTCTTAAGATTATATAAATTAAAAATGAGGAAAAAATATGGAATACAAACCAAAAGCATTTATTAGCCATGATTCTAGAGATAACGAACGTTTTGTAATAGACTTTGCTAAAAAATTAAGAAAAAAGCATGTTGATGCCTGGGTTGATAAGTGGGAATTGGAACCAGGTGATAGTTTACCTAAGGAAATATTTGAATCTATAGATGAAACTGACATTTTTATTAGTATAATATCAAAAAATAGTATAAACTCAAAATGGGTTAAAGAAGAACTAGAAGCAGGGTTTATAAGAAAAATTGAAGAAGGATTGAAGTTTATTCCCATTATAATTGATGAAAATATAAAAATTTTTCCTCACTGCAAACATGTTTTACAAGTTAGGATTAAAGATTTAGATAATTATAATGATAAATTTAAAATAATAATTAATACTATTTTCGATATATCAGAAAAACCTTCATTAGGTAAACCACCAAAATATGCATTTGAAAATCATATAAATGGATTAAATAAAACTGATACAGTAATACTTAAAGAATTAGGTAATTATTTAATTAATAACCCCAAATCAATTTTAGATTTTGAAGATGTTTGTGAATTACTTAAAGACTATGATTTATCTAAAAATACTATATCTGAATCATTAGAATGTTTAGCATCAATGAAATTACTTTCATCTAAACCAGTTTGTTCGTCACCATACCCTGAAAGAAATACTCTAACATATAATGGAATTATACTTTATGGAAAACATTATGAAAAAAACTTTGATAATATTCTAAAAGATGTTGTTTCATCAATTTTAAACAATTCCTATTATGAAATAAGCATTATAAATAATGAAGACAAATATATCGGTTATAAATATGCTTTATTAGAATTTTTTGAAGATAAAGGATACCTTGAGAACTATAAAACATGTGATGGTACAATTAGAGTTAAGAAGATAAATGGTTTTGGTATAAGAAATTTAAAGAGTTATCTTTAATTTTAGTTTCATTATGTGAATATAATGAATTAATAATGTAAAAAGTTAATAGTTATGTATGATAAAATTATGTAAAAATATTAAATCGTTCTTTGAAGATTAGAAAAACTTATTTCATCTTAAAACATATCTAATCATAACCAATCCTATTAATTTTTTTAGCTTTTTCTCTAACAAGGTAAAGACCAAGAATAATTTCTTATTTTTTCCTGTACTTCTAGTTAAAACTAAACTATCAACATATGAATCATTATTAGCTACATTAGCTAAAATAATGAAATCATATTACTCCTTTTTAAGAGTATTATATACATAACTAATAAAAATATCCATAACCTCTTTTAAAAAATTTTCATCATTTAAAAATTCACTATAAATGTCCCCGGTTTCTTTAAAACTATTTAACGATTCTTCTTTAATACTTTTATAATATGCATGTTTAAAATCATCAAATTTATTATTTTTTGCACTCTTTTTAAGACTTTCGGAAGCCAATAATCTTTCAACCAAGAGATTAGCAACTATTGTAGTTGAATCAACATCCATATCTTTCCCCACTCTCTTATTATGATCAAGTATAATTTCAGATAATACTTTTTCTACTTCTTCTGAAGGTGAAAAAGAATCTGCAGTAGGAAGAGAGATTATAGGATTAGATAATATTTTTTTAGATTTGATTTCTTTTTTCTTTTGTTGACGGAAATTATGTGCATATATTTCATTACTTAAATCAAATCCTTTTCCTGTTTTTTTAATATTAATGTAGGATTTTAATATTGATAAAAATTTATATTTTTTATGAAGTTCAACATCCCTTTGAAGAGTAACTTGAATAAGATACGTATAAAATCTTAAAAAATTGTTAATTAATATTCTAAATTCTTTCTGTTTATCTATATCATAGTTAGATAACAAAGATATTGTTTTATTCATACAATAATTGATTTTTTGTTTATCCTTTGGAGGAATCTCTTCTTTAACTAATATTTCATTAACTCTATCAATATCTTCAGGATCCAATATATTAAAAGCATCAATACGAACCACAAGATTATAAATTGTATCTGGTGTTATATCATTGGACAATATTGTAAAATTATAATATTTTTCAAATGCTTTACAAATTTTATCATAATTATCCGGAATGAAATCTAAAATAAACACCCTTTTATCATAAGGCAAACAAGGCCTATTTAGTCTAGATAATGTTTGAACAGCATTAACTCCTTCTAAAGGCTTTAAAACATACATTGCACACAATTTATCTTGATCAAAACCCGTTTGATATTTATTAGCTACTAATAAAACCTGATATTCATCAGTGTCAAATTTATCCGGCAATTTTTTTTCAGGAAAACCGTTTATTCCCACTTCCGTATATTCCTTACCTGTTTCTTCTATAGTAATAGAACCAGAAAATGCAACTAAAGCCTTGATGTCATCATATTCTTTACGCTTAATATATTCTTCAAAAGCCAATTTATAACGTACTGCTTCTTCTCTATATGAAGTAACAACCATCGCTTTAGCTTTACCACCTAATTCATTCATAATCATATTTCTAAAATGTTCAACAATAATTTCTATTCTTTGATTAATATTAGTTTCATGAAAGGCAATGTGTCTTGCAATTTGACGTTGAGCTTCTCTTGTTTCATAACGCGGATCTTCCGCTATTTTCTTTTCTAATTCATAATATGTTTTATAAGGGGTGTAACTTTGAAGAACATCAAGAATAAATCCTTCTTCAATCGCTTGTTTCATACTATAAATATGAAAAGCTTCCCTTTGACCGTGTTTATTTAATTTTCCAAAAGTATTTAATGTAGTGGATTTGGGTGTAGCAGTAAATGCAAACATGGAAACATTAGGGTTTTTGCCTGTCTTACTTAATTCATAATTAATCAAATCTTGTGCATCGTCAATTAAAACTTTTTCATTAGACAAAGTTTGATTTAATGATTCCATCTCAGAACCAGTCGTTGAAGAATGTGCCTCATCTATAATTACTGCAAAAGTTTTACTTTTAAATTCTTTTATATCATTACAAATATATTTGAATTTCTGAATTGTACTTACTATAATTTTAGTATTTCTTTCTAAAGCTAATTTTAAATCATGAGATGTACAATCATCATGCATAACTTGAACAAAACCATCTTGATGCTCAATATTCAAAATAGCTCTTTGTAATTGTCTATCAATAGCAATCCTATCTGTTATAATAATTATGTTATCATAAATAATTTGATTATTAACATCATGTAATGAAGCTAATTTATAAGCAAGCCAAGCAATTGAATATGTTTTACCACTTCCTGCACTATGTTGTATTAAATAATTTTGACTAGTATAATTTTTTTTAACATCATTAACTGTTTTTCTTAATAAATCTAATTGATGATAACGAGGAAATATTAATTTTTCTTTAATTTGAGTTTTACCGGAAATCTCATCAAACTCTTCTTTATTTTCTACAAAAATAAAATCAGATATTAAATCAATGATATTATCTGGATGTAATATATCATTCCACATATATGATACATTATAATCATCAATTATATTTGGATTTCCAGAACCACAATTGATACCTTCACCTACACCTTTATTAAAAGGTAAAAAATGAGTTTTTTTCCTATTTAATTTTGTTGTCATGTGTACTTCATTAAAATCCATTGCGAAAAAAATCAAACAACCTGATTTAAAAAGGAATAACCTATTTTTAGGATTTCTATCATTACGAAACTGTTCAATAGCATCCTCATATGTTTGACCACTAGCATTACTCTTTAATTCTATCGAAATAATTGCTATACCATT
The DNA here is from genome assembly GCA_015062815.1 of Methanosphaera stadtmanae. Taxonomy (GTDB): domain Archaea; phylum Methanobacteriota; class Methanobacteria; order Methanobacteriales; family Methanobacteriaceae; genus Methanosphaera; species Methanosphaera stadtmanae_B. The sequence continues at coordinate 7,490 of SUTP01000053.1, forward strand.
CAAGAAAATTACTAAATCAACGCGTTCTGTATCACTAGCCCATACCTCTTCCATAACAGAAAATATATTTTTTGAATATAAATTATTTAAATTATCATTATATGTATTAACTGGCTTAGAATACATTAAATTAATATGAGTATGGTTAATAATGACTCCATTTTTTAATACTTTAATTAAACTACTTCCTTTTTTAGTAATCTCATTATTAATATAATTAATTATAGTTTCTTCGTAATCCATCCCATACACTTTTTTTAAATTATTAATTTCATTGGGTTGGGTGGACTCTAAAAAATTTAGAAGTAGCTCTTTATCCATCGCTAAAGATTTATCAAAGTGTATCTTTTCGTTTCGAATAACATAGCTATGCTGAATATTTAATTCTGAGATAAAACGTTTTTGAAATTCATTTCGCTCATCAATTTTAAAAGTTTTCATAATAGCACCCCTTGAACATTAATTTTACCTGTCACAACATGATAAATTAAAGAATTTTCATACTCTTCTAATAAATTAAGTTTTATTTGTATTTTCTGAATAGCTTTATTTATTGTAAAAATTTTATTATCTAAATAGGATACCAATTGTTTTTGACAATTAAGAGGAGGCAACACAAGTTGAATATTTTTTATATCTTCAATAGTAATTGCTTCTCTAGAGGTACCCGTTTGTATTGAAAAAATTTGTTCCTGACCATATGCAGATATTAAGAAATAATATAAAAATTTATAAAAAATCTTTGAATTTGATCGTATAATACATACATGTTGATTTACATTAGCTATATCCAAATTTTCAACATAAAAACATCTTCCTATTGAAGCACCAGTAATGTTTAATAAAACATCTTCTTTTTTAACCAAACTGTTAAGCATTGTATTATTAATATCTTCAGATATATATACAACATCGTCTAATTTTAAGCCAAAATTATGTACATTTTGACTTCTAATTAAAGGTATTCCTTTTTCTAAGTATATTTGAGAACCACCCTTAGGAGTGACTCCACTCCCAATTTTTGAAGATATAAATTTAATTTTTATGATAGACCAATCTTCTGGAATCTTATCAATAAACTTCACTCCACTATTTTTTAGTTTTATGTTATGATTTAAACCCCTAGTTACTATAGTATTTATTAATACAGCTCTTTTTTCTTTTAATAAACTAATTAATTCTTTATTTTTAGATATTATTTTTTCAATATTCTTTATCTTCTTATCCAAATATTTAGCTATTTGAATTTGTTCATTAAATGTTGGTTTAAGTATTTTGGCATTTTTAATCAAATCTGAGTTGAATATTTTAGCACCATAAATATTCTCAAAAGCATTATTTTCAAAACCCACTTTAAGTAAATATTTCAAATAACCTAAAAAAATTTCATTATTATATTCAAAGGAGGCAATAGCTTCGTTGGTATATAAATCACATCCAGCAAATGCAACTTCCCCTACGGTTAATTTAAAACTATATAATAATGAACCTTTTTTTACTAGTTGTACATTAGAATTCATAACAGCATCCTTAGAAATTTTTGTTTTAGAATCTGTTATGAATTTATTTTTATTATTTGATAAATCAGATATTGTTATCCAAACATAATTACCCTCAAAATATTCATCTATAGAAGTAGGAGGTGTTCCACCAATAGTGAAATCTAAATAATTCTTTAATTTAACAGAACTCCACTCAATAGGTATCTTTCCAAACCATTTTACACCACTATCCTTATAATGAGAATAAACATTATTTTTCATTTAATCACCCATTATATCGTTAAGTTCTTCTGTAATTTTATGTATATCCGCTTCTATTTCATCCAAACTTCTTTGAGGAGAATGTTTATAAAAATATTGTGTAAAATTTATTTCCGCACCCGTTTTGATTAATGGTTTTTTCTTAGTTAAATCCTCTTCAAAAAAGGCTTTAGCATCAGGAACATAAGGTATTACTTCTTTTTCCATATATTCATCAATATTTTCAGATAATTTTACGATTTCCGTGTCTTTAGTATCTTTATCATACTTAATATTACCTTTAGAATCTTTCTCAATTTCAGCTGTTTTATCAATCACAGATAACCCTTTACACACATTATCAATTACAGAATTAGATAGATTTAAATCTTCCAATAAATTTTTAACAATTTTTTTAAATGGGGCTTTACTATAATAAATAGTATTTATACAATTTTCATTAAGAATTTCTATAATCCTTTTATACGTTTCATAGTTTGAATAATTTTTGTTTAATGATTTTCGTTCTGAAGTATTTAATTTATTTTTATTTTCTAATTCCATAACGCGTGATGGATTATAAAAAGAAGATAAAGTGTTTGATGAAACTAAATTATCTATTCTTTCATAATTAATTGTATAATTTCTTTGTAAAGGTTGATAAATCGAATATTCTTTATATAAAAATTCTTCATTATTAAAAATCTTAGAATATTCATTTTCTTCAAAATTAGAATATAATTCCGTGATTTTTTTTCTATCTTCAGAGTTAATTTCTTTTCGTTTTTGACCTAACGACTTTCTCAAATTATGATAAAAGGAAGAGGCATTAATTAATTGTACTTTTCCTTTTCTTTCATTTCTTTTATTTTTAGATAATATCCAGATATAAGTAGTTATATTAGTATTATAAAATTGATCATTGGATAATTGAATAATTGCTTCAATCAAATCTTCTTCCAATAACCATTTTCTAATTTGACTTTCACCTGAAGCTGTTTTTCCTTTAAATAAAGGGCTTCCATTTTCAATGATTGCACAACGACCTACATCTTCATCCATTTTATCAACTGCTGATTGTAAAAACAACATTTGCATGTCATTTTTAGAGGGTAATCCTGCTGGAAATCTACTATTATGAATTTTATTATATTCTTTTTTTACCGCACTTTCTCTACCTTCAGGAGCATTATCTCCACCCCATTCCATACCAAAAGGAGGATTTTCTATTACGAAACGCATTTTAGTATCTTTAAAACAATCTTCCTCCATCGTATCAGCACATTTGATATTTTCAGCATTTTGACCTTTAATTAACATTTCTGCTAAACAAATAGCGTATGCTTCATTAGTAGATTCCTGAGCAAATAATAAAATATCTGCAGAACTATTAAATCTATGAATATAATCATTTGCTGTGGATAACATACCTCCGGTACCAGCAGCTTGATCCAAAATAGTTATTATTTTATTTTCATCAAAAATATCATCACATCCTTCGGCAAGGAGTAATGATACCATGGTTCTAATAATATCTCTTCCAGTATAATGTTCACCAGCTGTAGCATTTTCCGAAAATCGTCTTATCAAATCTTCAAATATATAACCCATTTTCACATTATCAATTACATTTGGATATAAATTTAATTCTGAAAATTCTTTGATAATATTATATAGACGTTTATGTTCGTAGAGTTTAGTAATTATGCTAAAAAAATCAAAATTATCAATAATATCTTGTACATTATCAGAAAAAGATTTGAGATATTCTTTAAAATTTTCTAATAAATCTCCAGGAGTATTGGTTAACTTTTTCAAATTAAAATCACTGGTGTTATAAAATGGATAACCAGATAATTTACATAAAGCCTGTTTTGGATAATGTTTATCTTTTTTGTATTGATTTACAACTGACTCTTTAGTATCTTCCAATGCACATTCAAATCTTCGAATAATAGTCATTGGTAGTATGACCTTTTTATAGTAATCTGCAGGATATTTCCCTCTTAATTTATTTGCAATACTCCATATTAAATTGATTTCATTACTAATATTAATAGGAGTATCATCCCACATTACTTCATTATTATTTATCATATAATCATCCTTTTAGTTCTTTTATATCCTCTGGATACCTACCTAATATCCTGTCCATGAAGCTCATGTTGTCTAGTTGTTTCAGTATGTTTTTGTAGTTGTTTTCTTTTACCTCTAATGCGTTTACCTCTTCTTGTAGTTGTTTTTGTCTTTCATCGGAGTGGTTTTTCTCATTGCTTACTCTTGTATATTCTCTTCTTTTGGTTTCCAATTCATCACGTATCTTGTCATAGTCATTTCTTAGTTTGTCTGTGTCTTCTGTTTTTAGTCTTAGGTCGTCTTTTTGGCTTCTTATTGTTTCGTTGAGATTGTCTTTGGTTTCTTCTAGTGTTGTTATTCTCATGTTCAGGATGTCTTTTTCTCCGCTTAGTTTGTCTCTTTCTATTTCTACTTCTGCTTTGGCTCTGTGTTCTTCTTCGTACTGTGTTTGTAATGTTTTGTTTTCTTCTCTCAGATCATTGTTTTCTTGTTGTAGTTGTGTTATTTGTTCCTGGTCTTGTTGTGTTTTTGCTGTGAGTGTTGTGTTGGTGTTGGTTAGTTCCTGTATTTTCTGTTGGTTTTCTGTGAGTTGTGTGTTGTTGCTGCTTTTTAGTGTTTCTAGTTCCTGTGTTGTGGTGTTGTGTTGTGTTACTAGTGTGTCATATTTGAGTTGTAGGCTACTTATTTCTTCCTGGAGTTGCTGCTTTTCCTGTGGTTGTATTAGGGGTTGTTGTTGTAGCTGCTCTTTTTCCTGTTGTAGTTGGTTTATTTGTTGTTGTAGTTG
>SUTP01000054.1:0-6626 GCA_015062815.1 Methanosphaera stadtmanae
TTTGAATTATGTATTCCAATTTGGATTATATAATATTATGTATTCCAATTTGGATTATATATTATAATTTGAATTATATTATTTTAATAAAACAAGAAAAATATGAAAAATTAATAAAATAAATAGTATGAAAAAATAAGTATCTTTAATTTAGCTATCAGTATTTAATCCTTCAACAAAACAAATACTACAAATTTTAGTCACAGGATCAAATAAAGCAATTTCTACTGCTAAGTTTATTGTTGGATTATTTGCATGTATATTGTTTGGTAGATTTACATGATTTGTTCTATTATCAACATGTATAACATCTAATTTTTGAAGTACTTTCGCTGATAATTGTTCTGGAATTACTATTTGTTGAATTTAATGCACTCTTATAATACCTTCAACTTTATCAAAATCATCATCAAATGATACTATCTCAGTAATTCCTCTTTTACTCATAACAATAACAGCTAAACAATCTGCTAAAGACAATGTTCCATCATACTTTAATACATGTTGCATTGCTGTTTCTATTTCATTATGAGTTGGATAATGTATTTCAAAATTATCAATTAATGTATCATATAATAATTTTGCTATTTTACCTTTTTTTCTACTTCCTATACTAGTAACTGCTTCTGATAACATTAATAAGGGAATTATTTTTTGTTCATTATCAATTCGATGAGCTAATTGTTTGGCATTCACATGATTTTTATCTTTATCATTTAAAAGAGCTATCATATAATTATATCAAGTATCAATAATTCTCCCTAGATGCCTTTTCACATTCATTTACTGCATCCAAATCTTCATCACTTATTATACCAATAATATCCATCATAGACTTCTTTTTAGGAATTATTTCAATATTATTTCTCTCATTAATTATCCATTCAATATCATCAGATTCACTAATACATATACTTTGACGAATATCTTTAGGAATAGTTATCTTATAACCTTTACTAATTTTAGTAACAACCATAATACTCATCCCATAAATAATAATTTATTAATGATATATTATTTTATACTTGCAACAAATTAACATTAATTAAAGAATAATGGGATTAAACAGTATTTAATCCTTCAACAAAACAAATACTACAAATTTTAGTCACAGGATCAAATAAAGCAATCTCTACTGCTAAATTTATTGTTGGATCATTTGCATGTATATTGTCTGGTAGATTTACATGATTTGTTGTATCATCAACATGTATAACATCTAATTTTTGAAGTACTTCTGGCTGGACTTCATTCAAATCAGTATTAAGAAGTGCATAATTAACATTATCTACTTTTGTTCCTGTTGTAATGAACTTGTAATCACCAACTTCAATATAATATAATTCATTTATCTCATCTTTCAGGGTAATTTCAAGCCAATAAGCATATAATTGTTCTGGAATTTCTATTTGTTGAATTAATTCATCATCTTTTTTACTTTCAATAATATTTGCTGTGTATACTACACTTGATCTGCTGTTATACATATTAATACCTCTTACTTAGAAAAAAATTTGGAAAAAAATAGTGTAAAAGATGTAACAAGTAATTGTTACATTACTCTTATTTAATCATCAAAGATACATGCTGGTTTAATTAAATCTTTTGGTTTATCTCTCATAATTATCATTGCATCTTCGATATTTTCGAATTTGTCAAATTTATGAGTGATTAATTTACTTGAATCGAAACGTCCGTATTGAACAAGTTTGACTAATTGTTCCATTCTTGCTCTTCCACCAGGACAAACTCCTCCACGGATTGTTTTATCTGCTAAACCAGCACCCCATCCTAATGCTGATACTGGTATTGTTTCTATACCATCATAATGAAGAACGTTTCCTATTGTTCCACCAACTTTTAGAACTTCTAGTGCTTCTGAAAGTGTATTTGCATTTCCTCCTGCAATAACTACTTTGTCTACACCTTCTTTATCTGTTAAATCCATGATTTGTTCTACTGTGCTACCATTATGATAATCAACTATTTCTGAAGCTCCATATTCTTTTGCTACTTTGATTGCTGCAGGTCTGCTTCCTACTGCAAGAATTCTGGAAGCACCCATGAAATGAGCTCCTGCTACACCCATAAGTCCTACAGGACCTATACCAAATACTGCAACTTCATCACCTGGTTTAATATCTGCTAATTCTGCACCATAGAAACCAGTTGTCATCATGTCTGAAATCATTACTGCTTGTTCTAAACTAACTTCATCTGGTAAGAGAGCTAAGTTAGCATCTGCATCATTTACATGGAAATATTCTGCGAATACTCCATCTTTAAATGTGATGAAAGTCATACCAGTTCCCATTCCATAACAGTGTTGTCCAAATCCTTTTTGTGAATTTACTGTTTTGAAGTCAGGAGTTATTGCTGGTACTATTACACGATCTCCTGGTTTGAAATCTTTTACTAATGATCCTACTTCTTCAACTACACCTGTAGCTTCATGTCCTACTATACGGTCTGGAGCATCTGACATGTATGCATGTCCCCATACTATGTGTACGTCTGATGTACATGGTGCTAATGCTATAGGTCTTACTATTGCATCATATGGTCCACATTTAGGTTTATCTTTTTCTACCCATCCCATTTCGTCTTGTCCTATTCTTGCTAATCCTTTCATATTATATTATCTCCTAAGAGTATAATTTATTGGATAATTTCTTTATCATACTCTATGGTAGTTAGTTTATTAAAATAAATATATAAAATTTATCATGATTTATCATATTAAATGATAATTATTCTGTTTTTTGAGTAATATGTTTTAGAACTCTACGATTACAATAAATGTCATAGGATTCCAAGGAATAAACTGCAAATCATCCAAGGAAGAAAATAATAAAAACAAAATATATGCCTTTTTAAAAACACTATGCAATTCCAAATCATTAAACACCAATAACAATAAAGTAAAACAACAAATAAAAGAAGCAATATCAAATCCAAATTTAGAAATAGGTCATATCCAACAAATATTAACCAAAAAAACAATTATCAAACTATGATTTAATAAACAAAATAAATGATGAACTATACAACAAAACACTAAACAAAAATCATTAAAACGAACACCCAAAATATGTGGAAAAGAAGATATAAACAATTCAAGAAGTATAAGCAATCGACAAAGAGAAACAATTTAAAAAAAAACACAAAAATAAAAGAAATACTTTCAAAAGAAAAACCAATTTACCTAATTCTTGACAATGCCCAAATACACCATACAAAAATCATAGATGAAGTTTATGAAATATTAAACATTTAATTAATATTTTAGGAACCATACAGTCCAGATTTAAATCCTATAAAAGATGTATGGAGAACAATAAAAAGAACATTATATAATTTCCGATTATAAAACATTAAACGAGTTAATAAAAATATTTAAAACATTATTTTATGAAATAGTTGATGATAAATCATTTTATAATAATTGTCTTTCAGAATACTTCATGGTATAAACTTTAGTTAATAAACTATAAGCCTATAAAAAGTTACAACCTCAAAAATTTTAAAAAAAAATAATGAAAAAAAAACTAATTTTTGTTTTTTCTTTCAGTTGTGACTACAGAGCAAATATCCCTAAGTGTAGATCCTATACTTCCACCTAAAGAACCAAATACAATACCGCCAATTAGGGTAAATAAAAATATTATCAGTAATGATACACCTAAAGATAAATCAGCAGTCTTCAATAAACTGCTAAAATTTGGTATATAATACATAGTTAAGACTACACTAAATATTAAACAGAAGAAAAAACTTGCTCCGACTCCACGTAATGATCTATGTTTAACTTCTTTTTTATTTGATGGATTATATATGAAAGCTGCAATTAATGAGGATAATACAACACCCAATATAAGACCACTTATTGGAAAATTAGTTAATCTTCCAATGAATAAAATAAGAGCACTTACAAATAAACCAATAGAAATAGAAGTTTTATAATCCATTTTCATCTCCATTTATAATTAATTATATATAATGAAATGTTTATATAAACAACTATTAAATATTTATGGCTTTGTCAAAATCATTATTTTGAGTAGTTTAATGATTAATACTTCCAAAATAATTTTTAATGATTTATAAAAAGATGAATAATCTGTTTAAATATTATATCACCACTAAATATATACTAAAAAAATAAAATTGATATTAATTAGCTATTTTTCACATACTAATAATCAAAAGAAATTATCCATTTTAAGTTATGTATTTACAAAATTATTCATAACTTTTGTATTAACACCTGTTCCCTCTAATTTAATAACTAAATCACCAATTATTATTAGACGTTTCTCATTTAATGAATCTTGAATATATATTATATTCGTATTTACTTTTGTTATTAAAGTGTGCTTATCAATCATATCAGTTATTGTATCTTCATAATTACTTGAGTCACCCATGATTATTAAATCTACAGGATGTGTATCATTAATTATGGTATCTTTTTCATTTTCAGAATATAAATCAATCATGTGTAACTGTTTTTGTTTATCTGTTTTGATAATTACCTTATTTTTTGTTAGATTTTTTAAGTCTAAATTGTCAAATATTGTATTATTATCAATATATATGTATTCCATATAATGCCAATCTACTAAAGAAGTTAATATTTTTGATAGTCTATTTAAATTATCTTCTAAATTCATATTTTCTTTATACAAGTTACAATCCCCTTTATGAGTAATTTGTATAAGTCAATTATTAGTTACAATATTAATATTGACTTGTATTATTTTCTGAAATTGAATAATACTTAAAGATAAAAAAAAATGATAAAATCAATTTAATCTTAGTATAATACAATTCCATTTAATAATTAATGAATTAACTATATAAATACTTAATATAATTAAGTTTAAGATTGTTTAATAAATTAATAAGCTTTTTAATTAGAATTAAAATAAAGTTTTCATATATAAACCAAATATAAAAAATGAAAAAAATAAGAAAGTTATAGTTGTTTTTCACTAATTTTCTTAATGTAATATTCTATTGCAATTACTGATAATAATGAACCTAATCCTACAGCTATTATGAATGAAATAAAAATTCCATCAGCACCAAGTCCTAGAACAATACCTGAAATGTAAGTAAATACTATAACAAATAAGAATTCTCTTATTACTGTCAATAATAGAGATATTGTTCCTTTACCCATTCCCTGAAATACAGATGCACATATTGCTCCTGCAGGAGCTATTAATATAAAGAAACATAATATTCTTAAACTATGTACAAGAACAGGATATAATGATGCACTTGATTCACTGTAACTGAAAAGTACTGCTAACTGTGGAGCAAATGCATACATAATAATTGTTATTAGTACACAAACAATCATATTGATTTGTAAAGCATAACGATTTGTTATTTTGAGGTTTTCATAATTACGAGCCCCATAAGCTACTCCTGCTACTGTTATAGCTGCCGTACCAATAGCAAGTCCGGGCATCATACCAATTTGTAGTAAAGTAAATGATACACTGAATGCTGCAATGATAGTTGTTCCTGCAACTATGGATAACATCCAATTAAGGATTATATTAACAAATGACATGATTAATTGTTCAATACTGGCAGGTACACCTACTTCTAATATTCTTTTAATTAATGAGAAACTATACTTAAAGTTTCTAGGAGAATAATTTAAGTAAGTATCCTTTTTAATAAATAACCAGTATACTGCAAGTAATATTGGTAGTGCATTAGCTATTACTGTTGCAATAGCTGCTCCACTAATACCCATATTTAACATGTATATAAATATTGGATCCAATACCATATTTAATAAATCTGCTGAAATCATGATAAGTGTGGAACGTTTAACATCACCTTCAGCCCTTAACTGACTTGATAACATCATATTAAATATTAATGCAAAGGAACCTAACAGTAATATTATTCCATAATCATAAGTTAATTGCAGTACATCAAATGCTCCCATTAAAATCAAAATATCCTTTAAAAATGGGACAAGTATCAATGGAATAAGTATGGATAATAACAGCCCAATTATCAGTGAATGTAAGGCACTATTACTTGCACTTTTATAATCCTTAGCACCTATATATCTTGAGATTAAACTGTTTGCTCCAGCACCAATACCATTTCCAATACCTATTATTACAAAGAATAATGGTGCAAAAAAACCTATTGCAGCTAATGGATCAGAACCAATACCTGCAACCCATACCCGATCAATAATATTATTAAAACTAACAATAACTAATGATAATATCATGGGAATAGCAAGTTTAATCAAAGCTTTCTTCGGATTTCCTCTTAATAATTCAACATTTTCAGTAGTTTCATTTTCCAAATTTTCACTCCATAATAAATACTTTATTACGATTTTTGTTAAATGAAGTATAAAGAGTTACTTAATTAGAAAATATAAATTTAAATTTTAGATTATTGAAAAAATCTTTGAAAAATAGATAAAACGCTTAAAATAAATTATTTAAAAAAAAAGAATAAAAAGTAGATTATATTTCTACTTTACTAGCTTCAACATCTATTACATCATTTGATGTAATTGATAATGGTTCATAGTCAATATCAGCAAAGTTTTCTGATGAAGCACTACGTATACCAATACC
>SUTP01000054.1:6726-10230 GCA_015062815.1 Methanosphaera stadtmanae
TCTGAAATTTGTACTCCTTCATCTTCTAATACAAAGTGTTTACTTCCAATAACAGTTCTTTTACCAACTAATGTTGTTGCTATACCATGAGCTACTATGTATTCTACTTCACTATGTAATTCTTCACCATGAGATAGACCACGTTCTTTAGCTTCATTTACTATGGCTGTTGCTACACTGTGAGGGAAGTGTTCTTCTATACATGCTGCTTGTCTGAGTACTTCTTCATCAGATAATACTCCTAAAGATACTACTTTAGCAACATGCGGTTGTGAATTAGTTAAAGTTCCTGTTTTATCAAATATTATTGTATCTGCAGTTGCAAATGCTTCTAAATATCTTCCACCTTTTACAACAATTTCTCTTTCTGAAGCTTCTCTCATGGCAGATATGATAGAAATTGGTGTTGCTAATTTAATGGAACATGAATAATCAACAGTTAATGCAGCTATTGCTTTGACTGAACTACCTGTGATTAAATAAGTTAATCCAGTAATTAAGAAGTTCCAAGGTACAATAGAATCAGCTAATTTTTCAGCTTTACTCTGTATACCTGCTTTTGCTTTATCTGAACTTTCTATTAAATCAATAATTTGATTAATTCTTGTTTCCTCATTTTTAGCTTGAACTTCAACTATTATATTACCATCTTCAATTGTAGTTCCTGCAAATACAACTTTTCCTTCACCTTTACTGACAGCTAATGATTCTCCAGTCATTGTAGCTTCGTTGATTTCTGCATCTCCTTCTACAATTACCCCATCTACTGGTATGATTCCACCAGTTCTGACAATTACTTTATCTCCTTTTTGAAGTTTATCAAATGGTACTTGTATTTCTTCACCAGTTTCTGTTTGAACCCATACTTTGTTGATATTTAACATTAAACTATTTTCGAGTGAATGTTTGGTTTTTTCTATAGTGTAATCTTCTAAGATTTCAGATAATCCTAAGAGGAATACTATTGACCCAACAGGTCCCATCATGTTTTGACTTATTGTCACAAATAGTGATGCTGCATCTAATAAATCCACATCCATTCTTAAATGTATTAAACTATCAAGACCTTTTACAAGGTAAGGTAATGAGTCGTATAGTATTTTAATATTATTTATTGGTTGAGGTAAGAAGAATCTGAAGAAATATCTTGAAAATATTCTATTAATTATTTTATTTATATATAAATTATCTGTTACATCAGCTAACTGTTGTGGTGTTGGATCTGCTTCATATAAATCAGATTTTTTAATATCTGATAAAATCTTGAATATTTTCTTCTTATTGCCAGTGTATTTTATGTAGATACTACCATTGATAGATGAAACTTTAACAGTTTTTATATTTTTCTTTTCTGATAACATTTGTGCTAATCCAAATCCCTGTTCTTTTGAAAAAGCTGCTTTTCCAGCTCTTACACGAAGGATGTTTACATTGTTATCATAAACTATTTTAAATTTCATGTCAATATCCCAAAAATTATTTTTTTATAAAAAAAAAAGATATAAAAAAATTATTCTGTTTTTTCTTCATCTTTGTCTTCTATGTCATCTGGACCAAATATTTCAATTTGTTGTTTTTCTTTTGCTTCTTCGTGGATATCTTCTGCATCTTCTTTAATATTTTCAATACCTTCTTCTATTGAATCTTTAAGTTCTAATGCACCAGCTGTTAATGATACTGCTGCATTATGTGCTGCATCTGTTTCAGCTATTTTTTTGATTGCGTAAGCTGCAACCATTCCACCTATGAAATATTTAACTTTGGTTTGTCCAAAGAATTTTACTGCTTTATTAGTTAATCCTAATCCATTATCATTATCATTGTAACCTGCCATATTTTTCACCTTTTGAAACTAATTATATATTTTTTGAATAATTTTTATTAGATTAAAATAATCTACAAATAAATCTAAGTTCTTTTTCTTATATAAATATACGTCTTTTTAGGTTTGAATAATTATTATTTAGGCATAATTAAAATAAGGGATTTTTTTAATGTTTTTCATTATTTAATGACTATTTGATAATTTATTTCATATAAAAATGAACAATGAACAATAAATAAATTTTATAAATAAAGCTTCAGTAATAGCACTTTTAAGAAAAATAAGAAAGATTAAAGCTTCTTTTTAGGATGTATTAATTTAAAACTTATATAAAATAGCTATAGAAATAATATTTATTTATAATAAAAAAAAAATACTTAAAATATTAATTATAAATAAATTCGCTGAATTCCATTTGCTTTATCAAAATCTGAGTCGAATGAAACAATATTTGTAACATTGTAATGTTTCATAGTTTCAATAATTGTACAATCACTAAAATTTATACTAAAATCATAATATTTACAAGTGTTTAGGGCATTATCATAATCTTCAGTTGTTAAATAATGAATGTTATCCATATTATACAATAAGTCAATAATTACATTACGATATTTTTCATATCTTCTATTTTTTAATCTATTTAGCATTTCTAACAAAACAGTACTATTAATAAGAGTTTCTTCTTCATTAATATACTCTAATATAATTTGTGAATTAGTATGATTCTTTTCGTTTTCATTAATTAATGATAATAAATAACATGTATCAATAAATAACATTTACTAGTAACCTCTATAAGCTTTTCTTTTTTCTTCAACAGAATCAATTTCGTTTCCACCAGAAACAATTCCTGAAAATTTTTTCAAATTATTTCCTTTAGGATTATCATGTTTTAACAGTTTTTCAAGTTCATCCAAATTCATAACAGATTTTTTCGGAGAAGAATCTCTTTTAAGTCCTTCAATAACATAACGATTTAATAAATCTATTTGTTTAACACCTAATTCAGCACTTTTTATTTTTAATTGTTGTTTAACATCTTCATTAATTCTGATAGTTGTTGCCATGATAATTCACCTATGTTTGTTTATATATATTTGTATATTAATATACTTTTTTTATATATTTGTATCTATAAATTAATATTAAATTAAAAAAAAAATACCAATTAAATTAATACATAGTTTTACTATATATAAAACCAATGTATATGTTTAATTATATATCTAGAAACCCATTATTAAAGGTGATTTGATGAGATATAAATGTCCTGTGTGTGGTTACATATTTGATGAAGAAAAAGAAGGAAAAACTATTGATGAATTAGGAGCTTGTCCTGTGTGTGGACTACCTGCAAGTAATTTTATACCAATAGATGAAAATGGAAATGAAATTAATGACGTGGAACCTTCTATAAAAGAAGAAAAAAAAGAAAACAATGAAACTGAAAAATCATTAATATCCTATCCATCAGAATATGATAGAACTGATAGTTCAATTAAATATTTTGATATTATAAAAAAATTAGCCGAAAAAGGTGAAGAGATACTTGAACCTATGGCTACAACTTTACCAATGCCCCATTGGGATGATATATTAGTAATGGCTAATCAATTAAATCCACAACCATTATTTGAAGATGAAGAAGTATCAACTACAACAATTATTGGTAAAAA
>SUTP01000054.1:10330-12048 GCA_015062815.1 Methanosphaera stadtmanae
ATTGGTATAAAAATAGCTCCAAATAAATTAGAACAAGATTTGGAACATATTAGTTATGCTAATCCGGATTATATAACTATTGATGGTCGTGGAGGAGCAACTGGAGCTGGTCCAAAATTAGTTAAAGATTCTACAACCATTCCTACAATATATGCATTATATAGAACAAGAAAATATTTAGATGAAAATAAATTGAATATAGATCTTGTTGTAACAGGAGGATTAAGAGTATCAAGTGATTTTGTTAAAGCTCTTGCTATGGGTGCTGATGCAATAGCTGTTGCTAGTGCTGCTTTAATTGCTGCAGGATGTCAACAATACCGTGCATGTAACATAGGTAATTGTCCAGTGGGAATTGCAACACAAGATGAACAATTACGTAAAAGACTTGATGGAGATATAGCACAACAAAGAGTATATAATTATTTAAAAGCTACATTAGATGAAATTAAAACATTTGCCAGAATAACTGGTCATAATGATATACATGATTTAAATATTAATGATTTAGCTACTATTAATAGTGAAATATCTGATTATACAAATATTAAGCATGTTTAAAAACCAGAAAAAATATGACCTCCAAATCTTTTATTACTTTTTTTTAACTATTTTAGTTATGAAAAATATATAATTATTCATAAAATTCAGGATAAAATAAAAATGTTTTTCAGAAAACAAGACCCCGAAGTTGAAGAAGCTATAAATGCCATTAATGATTTGATAGGTAAATATACTTTTAATTATTTTCCAATAACTGTCTGCAGTGCAAATGATATCAATGGATCATTACTTTTCATTAAAAGACAATTGAAAAAAGAAGCTAAAAAAGGATCTCTTAAAGCCAGTAAAGTGGAACAACGCTTCTATGAAATTGTTGCAAAAAGATCTAAAAAAACTGTTAAAGATGTTAAAGAATCAACTAAAGAATACACTAAGAAGCTAGAAGTAAATTTAATTGAACCAACTTCCCAAAAACATGAGAATAATGAATATAATGCTAAGATTCAGTTAAAAAAAGAATATTTACACGTTAATAAAACAAATGTAAAAGATAAAAAGGATGTTAGTAATGAGAGAATTTTCTATACAGACATTAAACGAATACATTATGAGACTTCTTCAAAATTTATGGGAAATAATATATTAGTAGAAACAGAAAATCAATTAAAGACATTTAGACATTCAGATAAAATTGCTCTAAAACTATTTTTTGATAATTTCCAAGAAATAATGAGAGAATATAATCATTAAATTATATTTTCTATTATGACTAATTATTTTTTTAAATTAAAGAAGTTTATAGTGTTTTTTGTGACTTGTTCACCTAGTTCTTGACTGTTTAAACCCATTTCTTTAGCTATCCTATCTAGAATATGTGGTAAGTATTTTGGTTCATTTCTATTTTTCTTTGGTTTTGGTTTTAAGTCTCTAGGAATTAAAAAAGGTCCGTCTGTTTCTATCATTAATCGTTCTGGTGGTATGTATTTTACTGCTTCTCTAAGATTATCACCACGTCTTTCATCACATATCCAGCCGGTTACTCCAATATAGCAACCTAAATCTATATAATCCTGAACTTCATATTTATTTCCTGTAAAACAATGAACTACTGATTTTTTAGCTACTGTTGGATATTTTCTTAATATTTTTGCAAAATCATCATAGGATTCTCTATCATGTAAGAATACAGGCATATTTAATTCTTTGGCAAGTTG
>SUTP01000055.1 GCA_015062815.1 Methanosphaera stadtmanae
TATTTTATTAATTAGAGTATAATATAAAATATAGGATAAACAAATCTTATAATGATATAAAAAAATATAGTATAAAGTTATAATTTACGGAAATGATAACATGGCATATAATGATGATAAAATAAATATGGTTCATGGTGCTGGTGGAGAAGTTATGCAAGACATGATTGGAGATATTATTCTTGGTAACTTATCTAAAACTAGTGTAAATGGTGGAATCGGTTTGGAAGCATTAGATGATGGTGCTACAATACCTCTTGATGATGATCATGTTGTAGTTACAACTGTTGATAGTCATACGGTTCAACCTTTATTTTTCCCTGGTGGGGATATAGGTAGAATTTCTGCAGCAGGAACATTAAATGATGTTTCAGTGATGGGAGTTAAACCAGTTGCTTTAACTAATGCTATGGTAATTAGTGAAGGTTTTCCTAGATCAGATTTAGATACTATTATGAAATCTATGAATGAAGCATGTGAAGAAGTTGATGCTGCAATTATTAGTGGAGATACTAAAGTAATAGATCAAGATAAATTAGATGGTATTATAATATCTACTTCAGGTATTGGTATTGGTAAAAAAGAAGATATTGTTACTGATGCTGGTTTAGAGGTTGGAGATAAAGTTATCATAACTGGAAGTGTTGGAGATCATGGGATGGCTATAATGTCTAAAAGAGAAGGTTTTGGGTATGATACGGAACTTAAATCAGATGTAGCACCTGTTTGGAGTATGGTGGAAGCAGCTAAAAAAGTTGGAACATTAACTGCAATGAAAGATCCAACTCGTGGTGGAATAGCTAATGCATTAAATGAAATGGCTAATAAATCAGGGGTGGGAATGCTTCTTGATGAAGAAAAGATACCAATTAAAGATGCAGTTAATGCAGTTTCAGAAATGTTAGGAATAGATCCATTTGAAGTTGCTAATGAAGGTAAAGTTATTATGGGTGTGAAAGCTGATACAGCTGAAGATGTATTGGATGCAATACAAAAAACAAAATATGGAAAAGATGCTCAAATAATTGGTGAAGTTACTGAAGGTAAACATGTTATAATGGAAACTGTAATTGGTGGGGAAAGATTAATTGAGCCACCTATGGCTGATCCAGTACCAAGAGTTTGTTAAAGAGGCGGATTATGGAACATTTTATAAAACGTTTTGAAGCTTTTATTATTGATGTGATTGTAGTAACATTACTTACTGCATTATTAAATAATATTTTTTATGTGATTTTTACTTTAGTAGGAAATCCTTTTTATTTAGCTTATTATAATCTTGTAGTATTAATAATAGTTACATTATCTTATTTCACAATATATGAAGCAAAAACAAATAAAACAATAGGTAAACGAATTATTCATTTGTATGTGTCTGATGAAGAAGGATATATGACTTATAAAAAATCTTTTATTAGAACTTTACCAAAAATATTTTGGATACCTTTAATATTTGATGTTATTTTAGGTAAATTATTAAATTGTCCTTCACGTTTATTTGATAGAATTGCAAATACTAATGTATATTCAGATAAAGAATTAGAACTAGTAGCATAATTATAAGAGGGGATTCCTTGTTAGATATAAAAATATTCAGAGAAGAACCTGAAAAAATATTTGAATCTGAAAAGAAAAGATTTAGAGATATAACCAATGTTGAAAAAACTATTGAATATGATAATTTATGGAGACAAACTACACGTCAAATAAATGATTTACGTTCTGAAAAAAATAAATTATCTAAATCTTTTAAGCAAGCTAAAAAAGATGGAACTATTCAGGATGTTATAAATAAATCTAAAGAGGTTGCTAATAAAATTAAAGAATTAGAACCTAAACTTGATGAATATAAAGATTTAAGAGATCAATATAGATATAAAGTAGGTAACATAATTGATGATAAGGTACCTATTTCAGATACTGAAGATGATAATGAAATCATTAAAAAATTTGGAGCAATACCATCTTTTGATTTTACACCTAAAAATCATGTTGATTTAATGGAAATTATAGGTGGAACTGATACTCAAACAGCAGCAAGTGTATCTGGTTCAAGATTTTATTATTTAAAGCAGGACATAGTATTTCTTAATTTAGCATTAATTCAGTTTGCTTTGAATGAATTGACAGCTAAAGGTTATACTCCTATGCAAACTCCATTTTTTATCAAAAGTGAAGTAGCTAAAGAAACATCTGAATTAGGTGAATTTGAAGAAACATTATACAAAGTTGAAAATGAAGATTTATTCTTGATAGCTACAGCAGAACAAACTTTGGGTGCTTTACATAGGGATGAAATTATTTCTACTGAAGAATTACCTAAACGTTACTGTGCATTATCTACTTGCTTTAGAAAGGAAGCAGGATCTCATGGAAAGGATACTTTAGGTATATTCAGAGTGCATCAATTTGAAAAAATTGAACAATTTATTTATGCTGTTCCTGAAGAATCAGAAAATGAACATCAAAGATTATTAGAAGTAACTGAATCAATATATCAAAAATTAAATTTACATTATAGAATTGTTTCAATAGTGTCTTCAGCATTGAATGATAATGCATCTATAAAATATGATTTAGAAGCATGGTTCCCTGGTTCTCAAACATATAGAGAATTAGTTTCATGTACAAATTGTAAAGATTATCAAGCAAGAAAAACTAAAACAAGGTATGGTAAAGCAGGAGCCAGTGATGCTCAAATATTGCATACATTGAATAGTACTGCTATTGCTACTGAAAGAACACTTTGTTGTTTGGTTGAAAATTATCAATTAGAAGATGGGAGTATTAAAATCCCTGATGTATTAGTTCCTTACATGAATGGGAAAACCCTTATTAAAGCCATAAATTAAATCATTTTTTAATTTTAAAGGAAAGAATATACCCAATAAAATAAAATAAATAATAACTAGTAGTTACAAAATACTAAATAATTATTCAAAGATTATAATGGTGATATCATGAAAGCCTATGAAATAATGACAGAAGAAGTTCAAGCAGGGACAGTGCCAGGTACAATAAGTTCTGTATATGAAATACTAACAAAACAAAAATTATCCGGAGTTCCAATAGTTAAAAAACAAACAAGAGACTTAGCTGGAGTAATAACTCGATCTGATATAATTAAAAATCCTGATGAAGATCAAGTAGCTATGGTTATGTCCAGAAATCCTATCACTGCATCACCTGATGAAGATGTTATCTCCGTAGTACATAAAATGATAAATAATAATATAAGGAGAGTTCCAATTACTGAAGATAATAAAATTGTTGGTATAATAACATCTGCTGATATAACAAATAAAGCTTTGTGGAAAGTTAATAACACGGAGCCTGTTGAAAAATATATGGTGCATAATGTTCCTACAGTATGGGAAAAAACACCTTTGCCTGTAGCATATTCAATATCAAGTTATTTTAATTTTAAATCAGTAATATCATTAACTGATGATAGTAAAGCTTCAGGAATTTTAACTGAAACTGATTTTATTAATGAAAGTCAGGTAGTTGAAGAGCAAACTGTTCATAATAGTTCTGTAAGTACTGAAGGAGATAAATGGACTTGGAATAGTCAGAGTGTTATGTATATTCTTAAAAATAAACTTCAATTCTCTGATAAATTGGTAAAAGATGTTATTGGAGATAAATTGATTTCTGTAACACGTAAAACATCTGTAAAAGAATGTGCTAATATTTTAAAACAGAATAATATTGAACAAGTGCCTGTATTAAATATGTCTGATGAACCAATAGGTTTAGTCAGGGCAAGTGATTTAATGCATGCGATGATTGAATAATAAAATAAGTTAGAATATGATTCTCATATTCTATATTTCTCTTTTTATATAAGGTAAAATTTCATTAAATTTCTTATAAAAATTGTTTTTTCTAGATATAATAATTTTACCATTTTTTTGGATTGTTATATCTTTGTAAGTGATTTCATTTTTTTCTTTAGTAATTTCTAATTTAGTTTTCTTATTTATTTTATCTACTGTTTTATTTATATCAATTGTATAAGGTAATTGGTAATAAAAGTAATCATTTTCAGTTTTATATTTAAATTTTGTTTGCGTGTAACCTGTTATGTCTAGGAATACTCGTTTAAATCCTAATTCTAAGAATTCTTTATTTATTTTATTAAGTTTTTCAGAGTTCATTAATTCATCAGGCGAATCAATGGATATAATTGCTTGATAGTTATCAAATCTAACACGCATATTATTTTGTTGAACATATTTTCTAAGAATATGTTCTGCAGTATCAACCATGGATAATTTTTCTTTGTTTATAGATTCATTAGTTTTTACACGTGTTGAAAGACAAGTTGTGTTGAATGAATAATTTATATTGTAATAATCAAGGATATTGAACACATCATCTTTTGTTATTCCACATTCAACTAGGGGACTAATCATATCATATTTATCAAGAATTAATACTCCTGGTCTGTCTTCAAGTAAATCAGTTAAATTAGTTCCTTCTATAAATAAATCGTACTCTTTGAATTCGGGTAATTCCCGTATATTTTTATACATTAAATTTCGACAATTATAACAACGCTTATGATTATTTGATATAAATTCAGGATCTTCTATAAAATTTAATTTGATAATTTCATGCTTTAAATTAAATTCTTTAGATTTTGTCACTGTGTACTCTATGAATCCGTTAGGCATCATATTATTATCTACTGTAACAAGTAATGAGTCGGGACTAACTCTTGAAAGTATAAATGCTAAAAGTGTACTGTCTGATCCAGCACTAAAACCTAAAATACATTTTTTATCTTTTAAATAATCTTCTAATAGTTTAATTTTATCTTTAATTTCCAAATAAATACTTCCTAAATTATTATTCGTTTGATGATAATTTTTTTATGTATTCAATAACTTCTTTTGCGTCTTCATGTTTGATGTCAAATTTATTCTTTTTTATATATGTACTTAGCATTGTTAATGTTTCATTTGATAAATTTGATTTTTTAATAACGTATTCAAAAGTACGTTTAGGGTAATATATTTCTTTAGCAGTATCAAGTAAAACTTTTTTTTCATCATCAGAAATTATGCCATTTTTTTCTGCTTGTTCAAAATTATATTTTAGGTTAATCCATGAATCAGATAATGGTTCATAAGTTTCAGGATTTAAAGCTACAGCAACATCATCATCAGATTCTATAACTCCATTTTTATAATCATTAAAAATATGCCCAATACCAATCATACCATAAGGATATAATTCACATGCACGTAAAGCTCCCATACTTGATCCGCCAACAACACTAATTCCTTTTTTTAATGCTTTAAGGATTTCTTTATGAGCTACCGCGGGGCTTTGATGAAAAACACCATCAATAATTCCAATAATTTCAATATCATTTCTATTTGATAGTAAATTATAAATATCGCCTCGTTTAACTGGCGGATAATATTCAGCATTTAATATTTTTTTACATTCTTCAAATGAAATAGATAAACCTGCATATATTACAATTGTCATGGAATTACCTCTTGAGTTCATTATCTAATTTTATGAGTCTATCTATAGAATCAGAAGACATTCCTTTTTTGTTCCATTTTTTTATAACAAATTCTAAGGAAACCGGTTTTATTCCATGAACTAAGTTATCAGCATGAGCAACTATTTTTTCTTCAAGAGTTTCAGGAATATACTGTCTATCAGGTAAACCTAATAATTTAGCTTCTTGTGGACTTATACCTGCACCAATATGTCTTTCTGTAATTTTACAAATTTCTTCATCAACACCCATATTTCTAAGAAGATCCGCTCCAATATAAGCATGTTTAATGCCATTTGTAACGGTTCTACCTACATCATGTAATTTTGCTCCACATTCAATTAAATCATCATCAACTTCATTATAATAATTATTTAAATATTTAGTTCTTTCATAAACAACATTTGAATGTTCTATGACGTATTTAGGACATTTTAATTCTTCATAAATATGATTGATAAATTTATCTATTTTACTCATTAATTTATCTCCTAAATAATTTAAATTATTAAATTAAAAAAGTAGTAAAAGAAGGAGGTTATTTATTCATTTACAGTGTATAATGACTCTAAATTTTTAAGATTTTCTATGATTTCAGAATTGTCTTGGAATTCTAATTTTTCGTTACATTTAGGACACATGAATCTGTATTCTGTAGCTTCATCAAATGGGTATCTGCATCCGTTAGGACATACGAAAAACATATTATTTTCTTCAAATTCTATGGATTCTTTAATTTCATTATTATATTTTTCATATTCTTTTTCGAGTATTTTTGCTGCTTTTCTAGAGTCAAATTTCCAATAATATGTAAACCATTGTGTTTCAGGATCTTTTTTTCTTGTATAATTGGCTATTCCAGCATCAAACATTTTGTATAATATTTTTCTAACAAAATTTAATTTGATACCTGTAGCTTCTGCTATCTGTTCATCTGTTACTTCAGCTGTAAATAAGCAGTCTAATATTTTTTCACTATTACTAGCATCATGTGTAAGATTTGATGCTAATTTTTTAACATTATGTTCATTTAAGAATTTAGAATCATAATCAAAATTGTATTCTATTTTTTTTCTAGCCATTATATTATCTCACTTATTATTTATTTTAAAATAATTATAGTCCTTAAAATGGATACTGAATTGATTTATTTAAATAAATCCTATTTTTAAAATAGAATTTATTATTAAAATCCACTATCTATTTTTTTTTACATACATAACTAATATGTTACTTTATTTTTAATATTATATAATAGTTACTTAGTGAAGTTTATTTATTTTTAATAAGAACAGCAGGAACATGTGAAACACTATTCAACATTTCAGAACTAATATCACTAAAATTGCTATCAAATTTATTCTTCATATCGTAGATAGTCCCAAAAAAATTATCATTACTATTTTTTTCACATTCTTCAGCAATATTAGCCAGCTTAATTAAATCAATAACATCTAATTGAATGGTACTAGCCAGTACAGTAGGACCTATTTTTTTAGAAAATTTTCTTAACATATAACCAAATACTCCAGTACCTGATATAATACCTTTAATAGCAATAGGTAATGTAGTATATTTGATATTATGAAATTGATAAGTTCCATCAGTATCTATAATTAGAACATGAATGTTTTTATTAGTAATCCTTTTTATTTCATCTTTAATTATTTTTGCTGATTTTTCAGGATTTTTGGGTAATAGGGATACATATTGTTCTGGAACATTACTTAAATCTACTCCTGCTTCAGCAGTGGGCTGTAAAGCGTATTTTAACCCATATTCCTTAAGAATTAGTTGTTTATGATTTCTTACTTCTTTGGGCATTTTTCTGAGATTTTTTTTAGTTCTTTTTTTACATCCGAATAATGGACATAATATATAACCCCAAATATATTTGCTCCAAATGTCTGCTAAAAATATGGCTAATAAACCTGGATTATATTTAGATTCATCAAGAAGATTTCCTTCAGCAGTAGAAATTGGTGTTTCACTAATAATTAAATAGTCATTTTCTTGACAAATTTCTTTCACAGAATCAATTATTTTTTCATAACCTTCATTTGCCTTTATATATTCTGTTTTTATGGGTATGACTATCATATTATCAAAAAAAAAATAGAAATTATAATTTGAGGAAGGTATCTCCTCTCAAACCTTTTCTTAATGTTGTAACAGATATTATTTCATCGAAACTAATATTTCCAAGATTAACATTATTACCTAGTTTAAGTATTAATTCTACCTGTTGATTTTTATTAGGAGCTTCCCACATTATCTTATTGTTTGGCGTGTTTTCTTTAATTGCTAGTAAATCATCATTTTTAATATTTCCTTTTTCATCGTAAATTCCTATATTTTTACCACTTTCTCTACCTTCAATAATAACCATGTCAGATTTATTTTCAATATCAGTATTAATTAATTGAATTCTATCTTTTATTGAATATTCGTGATCTTTTTCAGGATTTTTTTTACCGATTTCCGTCAATGTAAAATAACCTGCATCTTTTACTTGGTCAATTAATTGAGCTCTTTTTTGAGAATCAATAATTGATGATCCATCAGAAATTTCTATGGCATTAAATCCTAAGTTATCAGCTTCTTCTAAAAATTCTGCTACTTTATTTTGTGAATTAGCTAATTCTAATAGTGTTCCTCCAGGATATGTTCTTATATTGTAGGAATGATATAATTCATTTTTATCTTGGATAATTTCTTTATCATATAACATGGAAGTGCCCCATCCATATTTAAGAAAATTAAAGTAGTCTCCATTTATTTTAAGAGAATCTTCTATAAATTTATATCCTAATCCTTTGTCTAGTACCATTGTATTAACGTCATCTATTTTTACTTTATCTAAAAATTCGAATGCTTTCATAATATCTTCCCACTATAATTTTATTATTAATATTAATTTATTCTACTTCCATATAATAATTTTAAAAATATACTTTTTGTATATCAACTTTATATATTTTATAAAACAAAAAGATATAATAATATTAAAAGTAATTATTTTAGAAATAATTTTCATTTAAAATTAATATCATTTATAGTAATCATTGAAATTAATTTTATACATATTCAAAGTGTTTATTATAAGAAATTCTATTAAGATTATTATATTAATTATTAAATAGTTATTTTAAAATATATTATACTGTAAACATTAATAAAAACTGTTATTAACAAACGTAATAGTGAGGGTGTTAAGTGAAATCTCTAATCAAAGAAAGCTTAAATGATGATTCAAAAGCTAAACCTACAGAAAGACTTAATAATATAATAGATTCTTCATCAGATGATATTCATGATATATTATCAAAGTACATAGAGCAAAGTAGAGCAAAAATATTTGTTATTGGAGCAGGTGGGGCAGGAAACAATACTATTTCACGTTTAGGTGAAATTGGTATTGAAGGTGCTGAAACTATATCCATAAATACTGATGCACAAGATTTATTCTACTGTAAATCAAATGATAAAATATTAATCGGTGAAGAAACCTGTGGTGGTTTAGGTGCAGGTGGAGTTCCTGAAGTAGGAGAAGCAAGTGCTGAAGAAAGTGAAGAACAAATAAAAAGAAAAGTAGATGGAGCAGACATGGTATTTGTAACCTGCGGACTCGGTGGAGGAACAGGTACAGGATCTGCACCAGTAGTAAGTAGAATTGCACAAAAATGTGGAGCATTAACTATTGCTGTAGTTACAATGCCATTTAGTGCTGAAGGCTTAAAACGAAGAGAAAATGCTGAAAAAGGTCTTGAAAAATTACAAGCTGCAGCAGACACTGTATTAGTTATTCCAAATGATAAACTTTTAGAAGTAGCACCAAGTTTACCAATAAACAAAGCATTCATGGTATCTGATGAGTTACTTGGAAGGGCAGTAAAAGGAATTACTGAATTAATCACAAAACCTGGACTTGTAAGTTTAGATTTCGCAGATATTAAAAGTGTAATGGAAAATAGTGGAATGGCTATGATTGGTATGGGTGAATCTGATACTGGTGATAGAGCAGAAGATTCTGTAAGAGAAGCTTTAAACAGCCCATTACTTGATTTAGATATATCTAATGCTAAAAGTGCTCTTATTAACATAACTGGTAGCAATGACTTAACATTAAATGAAGCTGAAAAAATAGTTCAAATGGTTGCAGATGAACTTGATCCAGAAGCAAATATAATTTGGGGTACACAAATACAAGATGATCTTGCAAGTACAATAAGAACCACGATTGTAGTAGCAGGAGTAAGTTCACCATCAATTTTAGGAAATGATGATTCTTACAAAGATAAAGCTCGTGGTGAAGAAATACCAACACCAGACTCTGATCTTGAAGAATTTATTGATGATGTATTCTAAATATAATTGAGAGATTATATTACATCTTCATTTAACTTTTTTTTTCAAAAAAAAAGAATTAGTATTTATATTTTTCCTATAAAAGACATGTTTTTTATTAAATTTTCATAAGTTATCTGGAGAAATGATTTTTATTTTTTAAATAAATATTATTTGGATAAATTTTTTTAAAGTACTTATCTATTAAAATGATCTGTATAAATAAGTTATATATTAATCCGATCTTTATATAAATTTTAAAATCTATAAAAATGTCTTTAAAATATTTATTATTCAAATATCGTTTTGAATTAAACTTTTTTTAGTATGTAAAAATACAAAGCTTTATTAATAGTTAACTTAATATATTATATATGATCCCTATCTTAGGTTTTAAATTTTCTCATTTTTGAAATTTTAACGCAGGTAGTAATATGAATATAAACAAAGAATCAATACATAGTTTTTTAAAACAATGTGAAAGAGTATTAAGAGTTTCTAAAAAACCAGATAATGAAGAATACAAAACAGTAGCAAAAGTTACTGGTATTGGAATTATAATTATTGGAGTTATCGGGTTTATAATAAAATTAATTTCTCAAGTATTATTCTATTCATAGAGTTTTAAATTAACAATAAAAAATTTAATACGAATATATTTTTTATATTCCGAATGTAAAACAAAATTATCATTTATTTAGAACATTAGAAAAGTGAAAATATGTTATATGCGATGAGAGTTATTATCGGACAAGAGAAAAGTGTAGCTTCATTACTTGCTCAAAGTGTTAAAAATGAAGATACTGGAATATCTGCAGTTTTATCACCAGAAGGTATGCAAGGTTACATTTTTGTCGAATCTGATAAATCATTAGATATGAGACATCCTGCACTTAAAGTTCGTAACTTGAGGGGTTTAGTCGAAGGAGATGTAACATTCGATGAAGTTAAACAATTCTTAAATCCAGAACCTGTTATGGCTAATATTACTAAAGGTAGTATTGTTGAGTTAACAACAGGTCCGTTTAAAGACGAAAAAGCTAAAGTAGTCAGAATAGATGAAGCTAAAGAAGATGTTGTATTGGAACTTATCGAAGCAGCAGTTCCAATTCCTGTTACAGTTAAGGGTGACCAAATCAGATTAATACAAAAGGAGGCTGAATAGTGGCTAGTCAAACTATTGAAATCCTAGTGGATGGAGGAAAAGCTACTCCAGGGCCACCATTAGGTCCAGCTATAGGTCCATTAGGTATTAATATGATGCAAGTTGTTGAAGAAATCAACAAAAAAACAGCTGATTTTGATGGTATGAAAGTACCTGTAAAAATAACTGCTGACCTTGATACTCATGAATTTGAAATCTCTATAGGTACACCACCTACTACAGCTTTAATTCTTGATGAATTAGGTATTAGCGGTGCTTCACACGCTCCAGGTACTGAAGTAGCAGCTGATTTCTCAGTTGAACAAGCATTTAAAGTTGCAAGAATGAAATTCGATGATTTACTTGCAAACGACTACAAACATGCTGTTAAAGAAGTAGTCGGTACATGTGTAAGTATGGGTATTAACGTTGAAGGTAAAGATGGGCGTGAAACTCAAAAAGATATCGATAATGGACTTTACGATGAAGTATTTGCACAATAAGTACTTTTTATCATTTTTGTAACACACTTAATTTAATGATATTAATCAATAATGATTAGACTTTAAATATAAGAATTTTATACAATGTACATAGTACATGAATTACACGTTGAGCTAATATTTGAATAAATATTGTTCTAATTTAGTTCATTGGAGGAAAATGAATGACACAAGTTATTGAAGAAGCAGTGAAGAAGGTTTTAGATGAATCTAAACCGAGAAACTTCACACAGTCTATTGATGTGGTCATAACCATAAAAGATTTAGACGTAAATAAACCAGAAAACCGTTTAGATGAAGAAGTGCTTCTCCCTAATGGACGTGGAAAAGATGTTAA
>SUTP01000138.1 GCA_015062815.1 Methanosphaera stadtmanae
TTTTTTTTTTTTTTTTTTTTTTTTTTTTTTGTTATTGTTGTTGCATGTTTGTTTTTCTTATGAATAAACAAATTTTTAAAAATATACTTAATCTATTAATCTCAGGTATAAAATTTGAATATTTAAAAACAGTGAATTATGTAACTTTTTTTTTTTTTGTTATTGTTGTTGCATGTTTGTTTTTCTTATGAATAAACAAATTTTTAAAAATATTACTTTTTTTTTTTAATTTTAAAATTTTTAATTTTTTTTTTTCCATTTTTAATGGTTAAAACATTTTTAATCATAATAAAAGTTATTATGTATTATAATACAGTTATTTTTAAATTAGTTTAAAAATAATTTTAATTATTCTTCACTGGAAGAACAATTGACTTTGAAATTTTACTAACATCTACATTAATGTATGAAATGTTACCAAGGTCTTCTTCAATTTGATTCAAAAGTTCTGTAAATGAACATTCCATACCATCTGGACAAGTAATGTTAGTAGATTCAACAGCACAGTATAAAGAATTATTAAATTCACTTAATTTTCGACTAAATAATACACATTCAGAGCTATCCTTTGCAATGACTCCGTCTGAATTAACTTCGGTGGATCCTTCAGGAAGGAAACAAGCACTGTGATAAATACAGTCAGAACCTTCTTTCAATGATTTACTGAAATATACACCATTTCTTTTTAAGCATTGGTCTTCCTGCTCACTATCAATATATCTACTATTGCAATACTTTGATATATATGATGGACCGAAGATATAATTAAATTCCTTTAATATCGCAGATTCACTTTGTTTTGGAACAATGATTTCTTCTGTGATATTGGTTGGATCAACAAAATTAAATTTAAATAAATCACCATAGGTATTATGAATACTATTAACTAAATCAGTGAAATTGCATGTAAGACCTTCAATACACCTAAAGGTATTAAGATCAGCAGCGCAATAATAATTTCCTTCAATTTCAATACATTCTTTAGCATTGGTAGCAATGATTGCATTGAAGAGAGGTTCATCCGTTCCGGATGGAAGGAAACATGCAGTATCGTATTTATTACAATTAGGTTGTGAGTATGCAAATTCAACATAATAACCGTTTCTTTTTTTACATAAAACTTCTTTTGGAGATGGGTTGTTAACATCCTTTTCACATATTCTTTCTTTTGAAATAGCTGAAGTATTTATCAATACCATCGGAGAAATAAATGGATCGATAACAGGAAGATCTACTGGTTTATTATATTTATTAATATCAATATTATAATAGAGAAATTCTTCACCAAATACTTTTTGAATACGTTTAACGTACTCAGTAAATGTACAATCAATACAGGGAATATTAGTAATATCAACGGCACAGTATAATACAGGCTCACTATTATATCTATCATCAAGCATAATAATACATTCTGAACCATCCTTTGCAACAACACCATTTGAACTTACTAATAATGATCTTTCTGGAAGGAAACAAGCATCATATCGATCACATCCATAATTATATCCACGATCATATGATATAAAATGATATTTACCACCTCTATTCCAACATTCTTGTTGTCTTCTAGTTACCACAGCCTGGACAGGACATGTAACTCTATCTGATTTATCTAAATCTTCAGGTTCAAGAATATAATCATCAGAAGTTGGAATTTCAACAGCTTCCGTCACCTCATTAGACTCTGGAATATCCATATTAGAAATCGTAGGTGTAGGAGTAACTTCCGTCACTTCATTAAACTCTGAAGTAGTCATCATAGGTGTAGGAGTAGCTTCAGTAGAAGAAATATCATCTTGAATAGTGGTAGTTGAAAGGACTTCTACTGGTGAAATCATGGAAGTAGAAGTAATTTTTTCCTTTGAAAGAACAATTGGTTTAGGATATTTAGTAGGATCAATATTATAATAAGTAAGAAAAAGTCTACCAACTACTTTCTGAGTATGTTTTACTAATTCAGGGAAAGTGCATTCAACACCTTCTAGACATTTAATATTACCCTCTGCTGCACAATATAATTTTTGTTCATTAAAGAAATTTTCATCAAATGCAACGTTAAAGAAATTATTATTATTATATATAATTATACATTCTGAACTATCCTTTGCAACAACAGTATCTGGACTTACATTAGTATATCCAACAGGTAAGAAACATTCTTCATAAACTTTACATCTTGAATCAGAATAAATACTTGCATTAGCATAATGACCTCCTTTTTTAAAACAATTCCTCTGACTTTCAGTCACCATACCAAACATATCACAATTATTAGGAACAATTGGAACACTATCATCTATTTCAGGCTTAATGATATAATCAGGAAATTTTGGAATCTCAATAGTTTTATTGGTATTAGATAAATCAATATGGTTATATTTGAATTTATTCCCCATCATGGTTTGAACTTTTTGTACAAATTCGGTGAAACTACATTTTGGACATTTAATATTTGTATAGTCAGCCACACAATAATATTCACCATCAATTTCAATACATTCATCAACACTTTCTGCAATTAAAGATTGAAAAGATACATTTTTATTAAAGAAACAAACATAATATGGATAATTACAATTTGGTTTATAAGTAACACTTAAATAGTGTCCGTTCATATCCTCACAATCTGTTCTTCTTTTTTTATCATCATAGGGTTCTTCACATATACGTGTATCTATATTTTTAGGTGGAAGAGTTACTGGGAGAGTATTTGTTGTTATTTCTGAACTTGACTGAGCATACTCAGATTTAATGGCAGGAAATGCTTTAGTAGCAGTAATAATACTAATTACTGCTAATTTAATTAAAAAATTTGATTTCATTTTTTAAAAAAAAAAAAAAATTAATTTCTTAATTATATATTTCAATTATTAACTATTTTTTTTTAAAAAAAAAAAAAAAATTCTAATTATTATATATAATCAAT
>SUTP01000056.1 GCA_015062815.1 Methanosphaera stadtmanae
TATGTTGAACTGAGAAATATGCAAATAGACGGAAAATATAATAGGCCTGTGCACATGCCTAAAAAACATAAGCCTAATTGTTTGCATAATATTATAATACCAAAACCATCTATAACTTCTTCTAAAAAGAAATTAAGTGAAGGTTATATTGAATTGCCTCTTAGTCGTGAGTATAAGAAGCAATTGGAATCAAAAGACTCACGTCCTAGGATTAAAATTCCTGAAGATATACGAGATAAAGAGATTATTCAAGTGGAAATTATACCAATTAATAATGGAAGAATGTTTAAAGCCAACTTTACTTACAAGGTAGAGAAGGAACCTTGGGGTTTAGATAAGGATAATGTTATGGGTATTGATTTAGGTGTTAATAATTTTGCTACTGTTGTTACAACTGAAGGGACTCCATTTATTGTGGACGGGAGATTTCTAAAAAATCAAATAGCCTTCAAATGTAAAAAAACAGCACACTACCAATCAATACTAGACAAACAAGGCCTTAAAAAATCCACACGAATAGAAAAAATCAACAACAAATTCAAAGGAATACAAAACAACTTCCTAAACCACACAGTAAAATACATCATTGAAGTCTGTAAAAAACAGAATGTAGGTACCATAGTTCTCGGTTATAATGATAAATTCCAATACAAAAGCAATATGGGATCTAAAACAAATCAAATATTC
Source organism: Methanosphaera stadtmanae (assembly GCA_015062815.1). GTDB lineage: Archaea > Methanobacteriota > Methanobacteria > Methanobacteriales > Methanobacteriaceae > Methanosphaera > Methanosphaera stadtmanae_B. Next base: position 688 of record SUTP01000056.1, read on the forward strand.
TCACACTATGCCTTCAAACAATTCAAAGAAAAAATAGAAACAAAATGCCAAAAACACGACATAAAACTAGTAATCCAAGAAGAATCCTACACAAGCAAAAGCAGCTTCCTAGACAATGATATATTACCAACATACCAACCAAACAAGACTGGCATAAAATATCAGTTTAAAGGACAAAGAATAAAAAGAGGACTATACAAAACAAGCAACGGAACACTCATAAATGCAGATGTAAATGCAGCATGTAATATAATACGTAAAAGTAAGCAGAAATTCAGCAATGAACGACTGTGTAAGTGGGTCCAGTACGCTCCAAGTAAAATCAAAATCACACAATAACATCCAATTAATATAAACCATATAACCTGGGGATTTAAACAAAAAAAAAATGAATATAATAAAATTTTTATTATATTATTAATGTTTTAGATTCCCAGTATACAATTTACATTAAAGGATGATTAGTTTTTTTTTTTTTGATTTGAACAAAGACAAAAAAATAATAATATTATTGTTTATTGATGAAAAAGAGTATTAACTATTAATATTTAGTAATACTTTTTTTTCTATCAAAAAATAATTTTGTCAAGTACTCAGTATCTGGTAATTGGAAAAAAAGAATATATCAGGTTACTGATATCAGAATAAATTTTTAATGGCAACATATATTATGAAATCGGTTACATCTTTTTGTGGAACAACTTGTATGTTTCCTGTATAATATTGTCCTATGGCTGCTTGGATTAAAGCAGGTTTTTTATTATTTTTTATAGCAGCTTCTTTTATACCATCAGCTAATCCTTCAATAGCATCTCCACGGGTGGCTCCTTGATTTTTTTGGTCTTCACGTAAAAAATCAATAGAACTTGTCTTAACTTCTTTTCCATTTGAATATACTGGTCGAACAGCATCTATTAAAGAGTCTATTCCATTAGGTGTAAATACAACAACTATGTCTGTTGTTAAATTTGTATGATATTCCACAATTTCTTGTGCTATTTTTGTACCTTTTTCTAAATCAGAACTCCATAGAGAATCATGAAGGAAAACTTGATTTAAACCTTCAGCACGTAATCCAGGATCTGGTTCTAATGTAGGATGGTATAAACCTCCGGGATATACTGGTGTTATTTCACCCATTTTACCATTACTTAGGTGTATAACAAATGTCATATCAACAGCACCTATTCCAGGTCTGGGTTCTGAGGGATCAGTACATAAAATCAATATATCGTGTTCTCCAGAAAATTTAGCTTCACCCTGATTGAATGAATTTAATAGAAATGCAGCAATACCAATAATAGAAATAATTATTATAATTAAAATTATTTTCTTTTTTTGATCCATAATATTTTCACCCTCGTATAATATAATTATTAATATTCCTTAATTTAAATATATAATATAAATTGTTGTATATTTTTTTTTAGAAATTTATATATTAAAATAAAGGTGGAACTATTTTGAATATACCTGAGCCAATTCGACGGATGAAAGGATTTAATAAGTTACGTAGTCTAAAACATAAAGCAACGGACTATAAAAATATTTTAAATCATAAATTACATTCAAAATATAATCAACGAAGAGAACATAAAAGAAAACTCACTAAAGAACAACAAAAGCAATTACACGATGAGATAGTGGATGATGTGAGTCTTAAAAAAGTTCCTATATTTAATAATCAACCATTAATTTCTTTAATAATTGTTAATCGTAATGGTGAAGATCATTTAAAACGTTTATTTAATTCTTTTTCATCCTTTAATGATTATTATTCCAACTATGAAGTTATTGTGGTTGATAATGCATCAACTGATAATTCGTTAGATATGCTTGATAATTTTAAAGATATTCCTATCAAAATAATTCAAAATAAGAATAATGAATCTTTTTCTTATTCTAATAATCAAGCAGTGGATATGGCTAAAGGTGATTACTTATTATTTTTAAATAATGATGTTGAATTTTTAGATGGTTGTTTGAATTTTTTAATGGATACTATGTTATCTAAGGATAATGTTGGAGCTGTGGGAGCTCGTTTATTTTATCCCGATTGTTCTGATTCCAAAATTAATAAATATAAATCATATAGTATTCAACATGCAGGTATTATTTTCAAAGAGTCTGAAGGATTTATAAGACCATTCAATAGACATAATGGTAAGGAATATTATGAATCTAATTTAAATACTGTTCATGAAATGATTGCTGTAACTGCTGCAGTGATGCTTGTTAAAAAAGACGTTTTTTATAAAGTTGGCGGGTTTGATGAAAAATATATTTATGGTTATGAAGATGTTGATTTTTGTTTAAAACTTTATAAAGCAGGTTATCATAATTATTATGATGCTAGGGCTACTTTATTCCATTATGAATTCGGAACTCAAGAAACAGATAACAATAAAGAAGTTATGAATCGACGTTTGAACAATAGAGAAGTATTTATTAACAAATGGAATTCTTGGTTAAAATCAGCTTTATTTGATGATAAAATTAATTGTCGAAATGTTTTCACTGATAATAATTTTACAGTTGGATTTATTGTAACCGAATCTTCTGAAAATACAACAGCAGGGGATTATTTCACAGCATTATCTTTGGCTACTAAATTAGAGAAATTTGGGTGGAATATTAAATATTATGCTCAAAGACCATCAGGTAATCAAGGTAATTGGTATTATATTGATGAAGATGTGGATGTTATAATTTCAATGATAGATGGTTATAATTTAAATCTATTAAAATCTAATAATGGTATGCTCATTAAAATTGCTTGGTTAAGAAATTGGTTTGAACGTTGGACTGATTCTGATTTTTTCATGGGTTATGATCTTGTTTTAGCAAGTAGTCAAAAAGCTTGTGATTACATAGAAAATAAAATGTCTATAAAACCTATACTTTTCCCAATAGCTACTGATACACAAATGTTTAATGAAAATTATGATTCTGTAGAAAAATATGAGTGTGATTATTGTTTCACTGGTAGTTATTGGAATGCTAAACGTGAAATTGTAAATTGTTTAAATCCATCTGCTTTAGATTATGATTTTAATTTATATGGTGTTAATTGGGAAAAAATACCTTCACTGAGAAAATATATTAAGGGTTTTGTAGATTATTCTGATTTGCCTAAAGTTTATGCTTCATGTAAAATAGTTTTAGATGATGCAAATCATGTAACAAAAGAATTTGGTTCAGTTAATAGTCGTATATTTGACAGTATTGCTTCAGGAAAATTAATTCTTACCAATGGAACTATAGGTAATCAAGAATTATTTGATGGAAAACTTCCAGAATATCATAGTAAATCTGAATTAAATTCTTTATTGGATTACTATTTAAAGCATCCGGACAAAAGAACTCAAAAAGTTCATGAATTACAAGAAATAGTTTTAAATAATCATACTTATGATATAAGAGCTAATAAATTACGTGAAATTATTTGTGATTATATTAGTAAACCTAAAATAATGATTAAAATACCAGTTCCTAAGTGGGATGAAATTAATCAATGGGGTGATTATTATATTGCAAATGGTCTTAAAAAGGAATTTACTAAAAAAGGTTATGTAGTTAAAATACAGATACTGCCTGATTGGCATAAAAATTATGATTCCTTATTTGATATGGTTTTTGTTTTAAGAGGTCTTTCAGAATATAAACCGAAACAACAACATTTTAATATCATGTGGAATATTTCGCATCCTGATTTAGTATCTTCTAATGAGTATAGAAAATATGATCATGTATTTATATCCTCTAAATACTGGGCAAATTACATAAATAAATTAGTTGATGTACCTGTTACTTGTATGTGGCAATGCACGGATACTGAACGATTTTATCCCGAATTTAAATCAAAATATCAACATCAGTTGTTATTTGTTGGTAATTCACGTAAAGTGTATAGAAAAATTATTAAAGATTTACTACCAACATATCATGATTTAGCAATATATGGATCTAATTGGGATGAATTTGTTGATAGGAAATATATTAAAGGTGATTTCATTCCAAACGATAAATTAAGACAAGCTTATTCATCTTGTGACATATTATTAAATGATCATTGGGATGATATGCGTGAAAAAGGATTTATTTCTAACCGTATTTTTGATGGTATTGCATGTGGGGCAACAATAATTTCTGATGATATTGAAGGATTGGATGAACTATTTGGAGGTCATGTCAAAACTTATAAATCACCTCATGAATTAAAAAATATCGTTGAAAAGCTTTTAAATAATCCTAAAAAAATAGATACTTCTTTAATTGAACAACATACTTATAAAAATAGGGTAGAGCAAATATTAGAAGTTTGGAATTAATCATCTTCTTCTTTTTTTTTTAAAATATTATAATTATGGAAAAATATAAACTAGTTTAGTTATAAAAACATATATATCGTTGAATAAAAATTAATAATTACTTTAATTGTAACAAGTATTATGTTTTTTTCTTAGGTTTTTTTTATAAATTAAGGAGATTCATATGGTATTAAATAAAATTAAGAACGAATTAGTTAATTTTAACAAATATCGATATTTATTAAGTGAATTGGTTTCTCGTGATATTAAAGTAAAATATCGTCAATCAGTGCTAGGGATTTTATGGAGTTTATTAGATCCATTGTTAAGTATGATTGTTTTAACAATAGTGTTCTCTACATTGTTCAAACGTATTGAAAATTATCCTATTTACTATTTATCTGGTATGTTAGCATATAGGTTATTTTCATCAGGTTCATCAAGTGCTATGAGGTCTATGGTTCAATCTGCTTCGATTTGGAAAGCGATTTATGTTCCTAAATATTTGTATGTTGTATCTGCAGTTTTATCTAACTTTGTAACATATTTATTATCTTTAATAGTTTTATTTATGTTGATGGTGGTACTTCATGTAAATTTCACAATTTATATGATATTTGCTAGTTTGCCTATTTTGGTACTTATAGTGTTAACTATAGGTGTTGGACTAATAATGGCCACATTAAATGTGTTCTTTAGAGATATGCAATATTTATATTCTGTATTTACATTAATGCTCATGTATAGTACGCCTATATTTTATCCTCCGGATATTTTACCTCAATCATTCGTATTTATACAGACATTTAATCCATTATATCAAATTATAAAATGTTTAAGGGATTGTTTCTTATATGGTCAATTGTATGATTTATATTCGATTTTATTCCCAACATTATGTGCTATTTTGTTTTTAGCAATAGGATTATTAGTATTCTATAAAAATCAGGATAAATTTATATTATATGTATAATGGTGATAAGTATGGATGAAGATATTGTTGTTGATGCGAAAAATATTTCCATGGAGTTCAATTTGAATCAAGATAAAACTGATAATTTCAAGGAATTTGTTATCAAAGCATTGAAAAAAGAACTTCGATTTCAATCTTTTTGGGCTTTAAAAGATGTATCTGTTCAAGTAAGAAAAGGTGAAAAAGTCGCATTCATAGGTTTAAATGGTGCTGGTAAAAGTACTTTATTAAAAATCATTGCAGGGGTACTTAAACCAACCAAGGGGTCAGTTAAAGTAAAAGGTTCCATAGCACCTTTACTTTCTTTAGGTGCAGGATTTGACCAAAATTATTCTGGTCGTGAAAATGTTTACTTAAATGGCTCTATTTTAGGTCATTCCAGAGCATATATGGATGAACGTTTTGATGAGATTGTTGAATTCTCAGAATTAGGTGAATTTATTGATGTTCCAGTAAAAAATTATTCTTCAGGAATGAGGTCTCGTTTAGCATTTTCCATAGCTACATCAGTTAATCCTGATATTTTAATGCTTGATGAAGTATTATCTGTGGGGGACATGGCATTTCAACAGAAATGTAAAAATAAAATGAATAATATGATGTCAGGGGATGTTTCATTACTCTTCGTTTCACACTCTGTTAAACAAGTTAGATCAATGTGTGATAAAGCTTATTGGATAGATCACGGAAAATTAATGGCTTATGGTGAAGTCAATGAAGTCTGTGATAAATATGAGGATTATGCGAGTTCATTAAAAAAATAATTTTTTTCTTTTTTTTTCTAAGGGATGTACTATGATGTGTAACAAATCAGATAGTAATGTGACCGTTATTATTCCTAATTATAATAATAAAGAATTATTAGCAAATTTATTAAATTCTTTAAAATCAATAAAAACTTCTTTTGATATAATCATAGTTGATAATTTTTCTCAAGATGATAGTGTATTATTTTTAAAAAGTAATTATCCTGAAATTAAATTAATTGAAAATAAGCAGAATAAAGGTTTTGCTTATGCGGTTAATCAGGGTATAAAAGAATCAAAAACAAAATATGTATTTCTATTAAATAATGACACGGTTGTTCAAGAAAATGTCTTGGATGAATTATTAAAAACTATGAATAAAGATAATTCTATTTTTTCAGTTAGTGCTAAAATGATTCAATTGAATAATAATCAGTTAATTGATGATGCAGGTGATAATTACAATCTTTTTGGATGGAGTAAAAAAAGAGGTAATAATCATAGCATTTCTGAATATTCTGAAGATTCAGAAGTTTTTGGGGCTTGTGCAGGTGCAGCATTATATAAACGTGATGTATTTGATGTAATTGGATTTTTTGATGAAAATTTTGAAAGTTATGTTGAAGATATGGATATAAGTTTCAGAGCTAGAATTCATGGTTATAAATCATATTATTCAGCAAATTCTATTGTATATCATTATGGTAGTGCTTCCACAGGATCTAAATATAACTCTTTCAAAATAAAAATTTCAGCAAGAAATAATATTTATCTTATTTATAAAAACATGCCTAATTGGATGAAATTAATTAATTTTATATTTATTTTTTTCGGAATTTTAGTAAAATATTTGTTTTTTAGAAGAAAAGGTTATGGAAATGATTATTTGGATGGAATTAAAGAAGGTATCAAGACAAAAAATAATTTAAAAAAGATAACTGATGGAACTATTCGAAACTATTTGAAAATAGAGTGGTTAATGATTAAAAATACATTTAATTATTTATTTGAGTAAAGGAGGTTTTTTTTATGAAACTTTCAATAATCATAGTTAATTATAAAACTTATAATCTAACTAAAAATGCAATTAACTCTTTACTTGAAACTATTGATTCCATAGATTATGAAATAATTGTAGTAGATAATGCTTCCTGTGATGGTAGTTTAGAAGAATTAAAAAATGATTTTATAAATAATTCTCTGTTAACATTCATAGAAAATAATTACAATGGTGGTTTTGCAGTAGCTAATAATTTAGGGATAAAAGAAAGTTCTGGTGAATATATTTTACTATTAAACAGTGATGTCATTGTTAAAAAGAATACTATAAAAAACACATTAAATTATATCGAATCTCATGATAATATTGGTGCTTTAGGTTGTAAGGTATTACTTCCTAATGGTAACTTGGATAAAGCCTGTAGAAGATCATTTCCCACATTTGAAGTTTCTTTTTACAGAATGATTGGTTTATCTAAACTTTTTCCAAATAGTAAACGTTTTAATAAATATAATTTATCATATCTTGATGAAAATGGAATATATCCTGTTGATTGTATTGTTGGTGCATTCATGTTACTTAGAAGAGATATTTTATTTAAATGTAATGGTTTAAATGAATCTTATTTCATGTATGGGGAGGATATTGAGTTATGTTTTAATATAAAACAATTGGGTTATGATGTATATTATTATGGTAAATCAGAAATAATTCATTATAAAGGAGCTAGTGGGAAAACTAAGAAAACATTATATGCTTTCCATAAATCAATGGATATCTTTTATACAAGGCATTATAAGAATTCAAATAATTTTTTAATTAATGCCATCACGTATTTGGGAATATGGGGTTTATATTATATTAAATTATTATCATTGTATTTGCATAACTAATCTCATAATTTATAATGTATAAAAAACATAAATTAAATTATTTGATTTAATGTGATTACTATGATTAGAGAAAATCAACGATTATTTAATGTAATTAATGTTATTATGGATATAATAGTAGTATTAATATCTAATTTAATAGTTAATTCACATTTATTTGATCATATATTTTTATTAAATCATGTAACTACTATATTTGCAGTAAATAGGAATAGTACTATTTTATTATTTTTTGTTTTAGTTATACCTTCTTATATACTATTATATTCGTTTTTTGGATTATATAAACCACAACGTACTAATAGGACGGTATTTTCTGAATCTTCTAATATCCTAAAGGCTAATATAACAGAATTTTTAGTTTTATCTATTTTAATTTCTGTTGGTTTATTGCCAGTAACATTAGATTATATAATTTCATTTACAATTATTAACTTTATACTTGCGACAATTGAAAGAGCTAGTTTAAGAGGTGTTTTAAGAATACTTCGTGCTAAAGGGTTCAATACTAAATATATATTAATAATAGGGGCTGGAGAAGTAGGTCAAAATGTTGTTAATACAATTAAAGTGAATACTTATCTTGGATATAAAGTAATAGGTTTTTTAGATGACCATATTGAAGGAGAACTTGATGGTATTGAAATTTTAGGTAAAATAGAAGATTTGGAAAAAATACTTTCAGAAAAAATGGTTGATAGGGTAATTGTAAGTGTTGCACCACGTCATTATAAAGTTCTTGAAAAAATAATGAACAATTGTGAAAAAATGGGTGTGAGAGCAGATATAGTTCCTGATTATTATAGATATATTACAGCTCATCCAAGCATAGAATTAATAGATAATATACCTTTAATCAGTGTTAGGTTTTTACCTTTGGATATAACCTATAATGATTTATTTAAAAGAATTTGTGATATATTATTTGTAGTTATTGTGGGTATAATAATTTCACCAATATTACTTATCGTGGCTTTAGCTGTTAAACTAGATTCACCGGGTAATATAATTTATAAACAAGAGAGAATTGGTAAGGGTGGTGTTCCTTTTCAAATATATAAGTTCAGAAGCATGTCTTCTGAAAATGAATATATTGATGATAAAAAATGGACTCAAAAAGATGATCCACGTATAACAAAAGTAGGTCATTTTATTAGAAAAACAAGTATTGACGAATTACCTCAATTTTATAACATATTAAAAGGAGATATGAGTTTAATAGGTCCGCGACCTGAAAGACCTTATTTTGTAAAAAAATTTAGGGAAGATGTGCCAAAATACATGATTAAACATCATGTAAGACCTGGAATGACTGGATGGGCTCAAGTGAATGGTTATAGGGGAAATACTTCAATTGTTAAAAGAATAGAGTATGATATTTATTACGTAGAAAATTGGACATTTTTACTTGATTTAAAAATATTTTACAAGACTATACCTACTTTAATTAATGATAAAAATGCGTATTAATTGAAACTTGACATAATGGTGTAACATTTTCATAAATAATAATTCATTATAAATACATGAATAAATACAAACAGAGAAAACAACACAGTTTATGTCAACATTCAATTTAAAAAAATAATGTGTGAGATTATGTTATTGAATTTAAAAAATAAAAAATATTTATTATTGATTCCTATTATTTTTGCTTTAATCTTATCTTTAAAGCCTACATTATTTATTAACGGACCTTTAAGCTGGGATATTTATACACATGTTAATTATGCTTTAGCTTATTTGCAAAATGGTTTAACAACAATTGATCCTTTCTTAGATGCACCTAATGGAAAATTAATTGGTTATCCACCATTATTCCATTTCTTATTAATTGCAATTTCGTTAATTACTCAACTAAATTTATTAACTACTGCACAGATTTTGCAACCTATACTGGTGGTATTATGTACTATGTCCGTAGTTTATGTTTCATATAAATTGTATGATGAAATTGCTGCAATAGCTAGTGGGTTTTTGTTGTTTTCAAGTTTCATGTTTGCAAGATTAATATTACCCATACCTGAAACAGTGTCAATCATATTTTTTATAATAGGAATATATTGTTTTTATAAATCTTCTATTGATAATACAGTAATACATGGTTTATTAGCAGGTATATTAGGTTTATTCATATTAGCAACACATTTTTCAACATTCATATACTATATAATTATAATATCCGTATTGATGTTGGGACAGTTGGTATTTAAACGTAAATTAAGTACAATTAAATCCTATTTATTAACTGTAATTTCAATAGGAATTGTGGGCATTATAGGACTAATAATTTTAAGGTCTATTAATCAAGATGTATTTATGGAATTAATGAAAGGTATACTTTCTATAATTAATAATCCTTTAAGTTTATTCATGGGTCAAAAGGCTATGGGTTTAGAAAGATACTTAAAATGTGTGGGAATTTTACCTTTAATTTTTGGAATTCTTGGTTTAATATTTTCATTAAAATATAAAAATCATAGATTAATTGCTTTATGGGCATTAATCGCATTTGTAATTACAAATTTACATTGGATAGGAGTACCTGTTTATACATATAGATTATTAATCTACTTTGTTATTCCCACAGTAATAGTTGGTGGATATTCTGTTTCCTGTTTAGTTGAAAAATTAGAAGGTAATGATAAAAAAATAGGTTATATTTTCTTATTAGCATTACTTTTAACCTCCTTTTTGGTAGGTTATACTAACTTAGATGATTCTAGTGTAGTAATTGCTAGTACGGAGACTAATCAATCTACATTTCAAATAGCTCCTCCTACTAGTGAAGAAAGAGAAGTGGTTGATTTTTTCAAATCGGAAAATAATACAAATAGTTCTGTATTAACAAATAATCTTTATTTTGGAACTATTTTATCTAGCTCTGCTGAAATTCCATTACATTACAGTTTTGATATTTATGCTAGGCCGAGTTCCCATAAAGCGTCGTTATCTTATTTAAATAATGAAAATATAGGTTATATAGTCTATGATAAAAGTTTAGTATTAAACAATTCAACCACTGTGGATGGAATACCGCAAATAGAATTTATAGAGGGAGATTATTATCCTGTTTATTATTATGATGAAGAGATAACTGAGGATAATTTCAATCAAATACAAATTTCAGGTACTCAGGTAGTATTTGAAAATAATAGATTTATTGTATGTAAAGTTAATTCATATAATAATCTTTAATCTTTTTTT
>SUTP01000139.1 GCA_015062815.1 Methanosphaera stadtmanae
TTTTTGATTATTATTTAAAGTATCCATTTATATACCGCAACCGTATTGTTCAGATATATAAACGGATTATTTTACACCTTCATATCCATAAAATCCACCAGCGTAATTTAATTTAGAGATATCTTTACCAGAAGAAATAGATAAATCATTTGCATAACTAATAGTATCTAATTTTAATTTATTAGCAGATTCAATTTTATTAATATAATCTAATGCTGGACTAGTTATATTTGCTTTTTTAAACCATTTTTCATTTTCGTATACTGAAGTAGATATATTAAAAGGTTGAAGTTTCTTTGGTTCATTCATTTGTTTTAATACTAAATTAATTATATAAATAGAAAGAATGGAAAGCACAACAGGTAACAAAGTGTAAAGAAAGGCAAATGTTTTATTTCTTATAAAGATTTTTAAACGAAGTTTAACGATAGAATATATTTGATTTAAAGATGACGATTTATTAATTTTAGTTTTACGGAAAACTGGACCAAGTTTTTCTACTAACTGTTCATTATCAGAATTCATATTAATAGTAGCTGTATTTGTAGCTTGTAGATATTTAAGATTACTTTCATCACTATTTTCTAATTTAATAAAAAGTTCTTCAAGGGTAGGAGCTGTTAATGAGAAATTTTCAATTGAATTGTTGTTATTTTTAATCATTTCATTGATGTTTTCGAAAATATCTTTGAATGTTTTAGAATATTTCATTGGTAATGAATAAGTAATAAGATAATCTCCATTTTCGTTTTCTTTTTTGTTAAAATCTTTATCAATAATTTGCATATTAGTATTACTAATGGTTTTAGTTTCAGATGTTCCAGGGCAAAATTGATCAATCATTTTATCAAGAAGTGAACAATCTTTTATATCTTTACAATTTATATCAAGTGAATAATTCATATTAAATTGTTGCTTTAAGAAAAGACTCGTACCTAAACATGAAATATTACCATTGGAAATAATCATTTTTCTATCGGCTAAAAGATCAGCTTCATCCATATAGTGAGTTGTAACGAAAATAACACGTCCTTCTTTTTTTCTTGATAATAATTCCCAAATATTTTTACGTGAATATGGATCAAGTCCAGTAGTAGGTTCATCTAAGAAAACAAATTTTGGTGATCCTAAAAGTGCTAAAGTAATACAAAGTTTTCTTCTCTGTCCTCCACTAAGTTCCTTTGGGAAATTATTCTTTTTATTTAATAAATCAATATCTTGAAGAATAGAATCAATATCAACATTAATATTTTTAATACCACTAAAGAGTTTAACATGTTCACCAACTGTTAAATCATTATTAAAAGTATCAAATTGAGGACAATAACCGAATTGTTTACAAAGTTCAGCTTCATTTCCAGTAATAGGAATAGAATCATAGTAAACTTCACCATTAGTAGATGAAAGGATACCTGTCATGATACTCATTAAAGTGGTTTTACCAGCCCCATTATGTCCTAAAATTGCAAAAATTTCATTATAATAAGCGTTGAAATCAATATTTTTTAAAGTTTCAATTCTTTCACCTTTGATTTTAAATGTTTTACCAATATTTTTGATTTCAACAGCTTTCTCCTTATCATTTGGATCTTCCTGTATGTATGGATTACTAATATTCTTGTGACTAGAATCAAATGATTTATGTTTATTACTTTTGAAAAGATCAGTGATAAAGAAGTGCCATTTTCTATGGAAATTATTACCTTGAGGTAATACATTATCTAAATAAATAGCGATGATGATATAACAAACAAATGTGAAAATTAAACCTAAAAAACTGATTCTTAAAGATGGTTGTTTAAATAGACTGAAAAGATTAATTTGAATTCGTTGTCGATCGTATAAATCAAGTTGACTAAATAAACTAAGAAAAGATATTGGTGAAAGTATAAATTTACAAACAGTATATAAAGTTGGAATTTCTTTAACATACATTTCTAAAAAGAACATAGCAAAGAAAAACATAATAATCATAACACCAACTACATTAGCTGTTTTTGATTTTTTAATGAATGTTGAAAGAATGAAAGAAATACTACAACAAGATAAACCAAAAATTATCATAGAGACAACTAATACACTCCAATGAATGTTAATAAACATTTTACAAATAGCCATTACTACAGTTACAAGAACAGTGCTTACTATTATAATAAAACTATAAACTAGAGCCCATGAAACCCAAAATGATGATCTATTTAAACCAATAATAATTAATGATTCTTTAATTCTGGATTCCTTTTCGATAACTAAAAGAACTAGTAAATTACAAACACATGGAACAAAAAAGAAAAGAATAAAGAATGGTATAACTGATTGAATATCAATTTTTTCATATAACTCTGAATATGCGTTTTTATCCAATAAAGTATAACTGATACTATAATCTCGATTATTAGGAGCTAATGTTTTTACAATGGATTTATTAATTATTGAATGAACAATGGTAACTCTATCATCTACGCTGTAATAACCTTCATATAAACCATTTTCTTCTCCTTTAATATCTTTATATAATTCATCATAATGACTAAAACGTAAAGTATATTTTGTTAATGAAGAAAAATCAATTGCATAAAAATCATATACCTCAGATTTTTTTTCTTCCTTTTCAATCTCTTCCTCAGTATTTAAGACCTTTAACTTATACTCATGTTTGATATTTTTGGCAAAATTTATTTTTTCACTAGTATTATTATTCATAGTCATATAATCATCAACATTTTCATTTTCTTTCATATTTTGATTGTCTACACCAATATCTTCATTTCTTTTCTCTTTTTGGAATTCATTTGTTATAGTATAATCTATTGATTTTTCATTACTATCATTGTTATCTGTAAAGCTGTGCTTAACAATAAGAAACAAGAACTTAAAATTAATAATCCAATAAAACTAACTTATTATTAAACAC
>SUTP01000140.1 GCA_015062815.1 Methanosphaera stadtmanae
AAAAAAAAAAAAAAAAAAAAAAAAATCCATATGTTCTATTCTACCAAGTGTTCTGACATTTTCTTTATTTGGTTTAAATAAATTAATGACTGGTTCATTTGATTGAGGTACTATTAACTTTTATGTTAATATCAGCATTTATACAGTAATGTTCTTTAATTTTTCAATTTCTTCATTAGCTACAATAAAGAAACTTAATATACTTGGATGAACTGTACGTATGGTTAACACATATTATTAATCAGACGTCCCAAGAGGTCACTCAAGAATCTGAAAATTACTATGAGGATAATATCAATCATCTACTGCTCAATGTTCTACTTGGCGGACATGCAGTATATCGATTAATACACGTGAATAGTACGAATCGGAAGCTATTCATAGATAGTTTATTTAATTACTCAACTATGGGTACTGATCCTTACTTCGTAGGACTTGGGGTCTACCTTACCTGTAAGATCATTAGAATCACTCGTTCGTTTGAGCTACTCTTCGAATGGTATGGTAAGAATGCAACCGTTGCCATATACGTCGATATTCAAACGATAAGGTCAAACGAGAGGCGACTCTCTGTCGTTATCTAGGATACTACAGGATCAATAGATGGCCGTAATACTACTAGTACTAGTACCAGTGCTCTTGATATTATTGAGGAATTCGAATCCATAAAGGCATATTTTATATCTTCTTATCTTATGTAGTTTTTTTTTTTTCAACAATTATATTGTTTTTTTTCGATTCCTTTATTAAAGAAGAAATTTCAGAATCAATTCAGAATTTATTATCAATTCCATTAAATATTTAAATTGTAATTATGCAAATTTATATTTTTCAGCCAGTCGATATCAATAAGAATAAACCTCCAAACTTATATCCCTTATAGTCAAATTCATTTGGAATACTTCATTGATACATAATTATTACAATATTCCCAATCTTATTTATATATTATTCTCTTTTATTAGGCATTTATTTTAAAATAAATTTTACTTAAATATCTCTATTTATATTTTCTACAATAAATCATAGTTAAACTATATCACTTTGAATTTTATAATACCACCCTATTACATTTTTGATTACTACAATTTATCACTTCACATAACTATTTTAATATTTTCATAGATTTCTTTTACTAAATTAACATATATATTTATTTTATTTATACCTTAAATATTGAAATTTATTCTCCTGCATCTGCATCACTATAAAAATGAAACAATTAAAATATAACAAATAGTAAAGAGTATCAAATTTGAATTACTAAATAGTATTGGTTATACAGCATTATTCGCTTTAACACATTAATATGATATAGCTTACATCTTACTCCTCACTTTATTTTTCTATTCTCAGTCTATATCTACATCTTTTAATAAATAATATTCCAACCATCTCTATCCTTGGCCATACTTTATTTTTTATATATTGTCTCATTACGAAATCAGGGGGAGTGAATGTTAAATATACAATTATGAATATTTAATTGAAACATAATTGAGCTTTAAAAATTTATCATTCAAAATAATATCATACAGGATTCACTATCATTATTTATAGCAAATGAAATGTATTATTGATTATAGTTGTAATACATCAATCAATCATCACATAAAAATTTATAAATACATATATATTATCAGAAATAAATAAATACTATAGTAAACTACGTATATTAATTATTAAAATGAATAGTCTATTTAACATATGTTGATTTCGTAATTGAGATAATAATAGCAATATAATAGTATCAATAATATTGATCATATAAAATTACAATACCTAAATAAAAGAAAGTGTATACATCAAAGAATCAAAAAGAAAAGTCTATCACATTCAAGTAAAATGGTATAATCCATACAATCCAGGTTAACTGGTTAACGATCCGGAAGACTCAGAAGATTCAGTGACTAAAATATAACTTCGATCATATATATACCGAAGAAATGTGACTTAACAGACTGCAACAATTACCTTGACATTTTATTAAAATAGAATTGAAAACACTCCCAAATATTGAAACGGGCAATCACAATATCTTGAAAACAAAATAATATGGACTTAGAAATAAATGATAAGGAATTATTCTTTATATTTGATACTTCGGGATAATGTCAAGGAAGAAAAATGAATGGTGACATATTTACCTGATAATTCTAGAACTCAAGAAAGACTACCACTCAGTTCCCTTTTATAAAATCTTTACTCAGCTTTTATAACTTGGGTACTTGTGGTAATACATACACAATCTTTACCAATCTTTACTTTACTTCGAAGGTTCAGTCAAGCATTTATGGTAACCAATCCAAAGACTTCGCAATATACCATGGTGTACATCAAATTTGTCCTCACCTAGATATTTTCATAAATAATATCCTACAAGAATGAAATAATAATATTTACTTTATTTGTATAATTGTTATTTGTTGGATTTATAGATGAAAAATTACTTGTATTAATATTACAATATTTCTCAAATATTTCACTTTCATCTTCAAGTTTGAATTCACACAAAAGTTTTTGCAGTTCTAAATCTATTACACTAAAATATTTATTAAATTTATAGTTTGCTTTTGAGTAATTATTTGAATCAAAATGTTTAAAAAATTGAACATCAATTTTACCAGTAATGAATGATTTAAATATATATCTTTTTTTTTTTTTTTTTTTTTTGAAATATATTTGTTAATAAGTTCTGATAAAAAGAGTATATATCATCAAAAAAATCAGTATTTAATGAATCAAGAATAAGTAAATCATAATTGTCTATTAATAATATAATTTTCTTTTTGAATGTATTATACAACCAATTACATAAAATACCAATTGAA
>SUTP01000057.1 GCA_015062815.1 Methanosphaera stadtmanae
GCAGGTATTGCTCAAGCACCTCACGCAGCAAGAGGAGACGCATTTGCACTTAACCCATTAATCAAAGTAGCATTTGCTGACAAACACTTAAAATTCGATTGGGCTAACCCAAGAGCATGTATTGCTAAAGGTGCACTCAGAGAATTTATGCCTAGTGGTGAACGTGACTTAATCAACCCAGCATTATAATTGGATTAATAGATAATATAAAGGAATCATTTATATACTATGAAATATAAAGTATAATATGAGTTTCCAAGTAAACTTATAAGTATTGAAATATATTCATAATAGTTTATTAGTGTTTATGGGCAAGGTACGACCTGTATTACTTACGAGTAGACAAGGTACGATCTGCATCATAACTCAAAGAAACTATTATATACTTTTTACGAGGAATATTAGGGAATTACAGTTTGACTGGAAACGTATTCCTTTATATTACTATCTTATTTTTTAAAAATTTACTACTTTTAAAATAATTATTTTGAAAAAAATAGTTTTTGTATTTTATTTTATTAAAAAGAAATTAAAGGGGCTTATTTTTAATACACGTATTTAGTATCATGTTTATAAACTTCATTATTTTCTGAGGCTATAAATCCTCTGTTAATAGTCATGATATTTGTACCAATATATTCTCTATTTTCAAATGGTGTATATTTTCCTTGTGTGTAAAATTCATCTAAATTAATTTTACCATTTTGTTTCATATTCAAAACAGTAATATCTGCATCATATCCTTCAGCTATTTTTCCTTTATTAGATAACTTAAATATCTCTGCAGGTTTAGTACTTGTCATTTCAACTACTTTTTCTAAGCTAATATTATTTTTATTGACTTCTGTTAATAATAATTTCATTGTTACTTCTAATCCTGGAATTCCAGCCATACTTGACCATGTATCTTTTTCTTTTTCTTCAAGGGTATGAGGTGCATGATCTGTTCCAATTGTATCAAATTCTTTTAAATGTTTTAAAGTTATGTTGTAATTTTTATCTCTGAGTGGAGGGTTAGTTTTTGCTTTAATTCCATAGTTATTGTAAGTTTCATTTGTTAAAAATATATGATGAGGTGTAGCTTCAATATTAATATTAATATTGCTTTTTGCCATTTTTACTAATTCTAATGTTTGTCTAGTTGTTATATGACATAAATATAACTGAATGTTAAATATTTTTGCAAATTCTATAGCTCGATTAACAGCTATTAATTCAGTCAGTGGACTTCTTGCATGACTGTACATTATGGTTTTATCCTTATTTTCAGGATTTTCTTGTAATTTTTTTAGGTTATATTGTACTAAATTATGATCTTCACAGTGTAGTAATAGAGGTTTATTCATATTTTTTATATAACCAAACATTTCTTTTAAATGGTCAGTTTCATATAGGTCCATGAATATTTTATACCCTGTAGGATTTTCTTTTTGTATTTCTATTACATCTTTTTGACTTTTTACTCCA
Organism: Methanosphaera stadtmanae; assembly: GCA_015062815.1. GTDB lineage: Archaea > Methanobacteriota > Methanobacteria > Methanobacteriales > Methanobacteriaceae > Methanosphaera > Methanosphaera stadtmanae_B. The sequence goes on from SUTP01000057.1 coordinate 1,468, forward strand.
GCATGCAAACCATAATCACAATATGATTTTTTGGAAGCTATATTTTTTTTATCTTTGAAATTTTTTAAAGTATCTGTAGGGGGGATGGTATTAGGCATATCCATAACAGTTGTATATCCACCATGAACGGCAGCCATTGATCCGGTTTTCCAAGTTTCTTTATGTGTTAATCCAGGATCTCTAAAATGAACGTGGGGATCAATTAATCCGGGAATAATAAAGTTTTCTTTGATATCTATAATATTATCTGTTGTTTTATCGGAATTTAACAATGAGCTTTTAATTTTGTTTATTTTACCTTCTTTTATTATGAGATTAGTAATCTTATTATTAACTAATTTACAATTTTTTAATATTATGTCACTCATAGTCTTCACATCTATTACTATCTTTTTAAATGTCTACTTTATTAATATTACTTTTTACATATTTTATTTTATAAATTATTTTTTTGGGGAATGATTTTATGACTATTAATGAATTCATGGAAGAATTATTGGTTAATGATAAAAAAATTTTTTATGAAGATTTGGATAAGCCTCCTTTAAAGTTGAATAATTCGGATAATATAACTCCGATGATAGTTGATTTTACTGAATATAATCCTTTACATAATGGTCATTTATTTTGTATGAACGAAGCTAAAAAATCTTTTCCAGATGCATTATTTGTAGCAATAGTTCCCGGATTATTTGAACGTAATGGTAGAGGTGTACCTTATATATTAACTCGTCAAAAAAGGGCACAGTTAGCTATAGAATTAGGTGCTGATATTGCAGTAGAAGGTCCGCCTATGGGTATTATGGGTTCAGGTCAATATTCTTTATGTTTATCATTGATGTTTAAAACATTAAATGCAGATTATATTCCACGAGGTTATATAAGTAATGACCCTAAATTTAAAATAATACTTGATTACATATATAATGGTAAGGGTGTAGCACCTAAACCATATAAAATTATTTCTATGGAAGATAAAAAAGTGTTACTTAATGGAAAGCTAAGTAATGATGATTATGTCATTGTTTCTTTAGCGAAATCATTAACTAAAATTAATTTTGATTATAAGAATAAATTTCTTTTTATTCCTAGATTAGAAAATGTCAGTGGTACTATCATCAGAGAAAAAGTTAGTAACAAACAATTTGATGATTTACATAATATGTTACCTCAAGAAACTATTGACATGTTAAAAAAAGAAGTTAAATTAGGACATGCACCATTACATGAATTACGTGCTGATAACTTCATATTAAATAATGTAAATACATTAAATAAAGAAGAATTATCTAATTTAACACTTATTGATGAAAATTCTGTTCAAAATATACTTAATAATAGACCGTTTAATAATATTGATGATGTTTATAATAAAATCACTCATGGTTTTAGTAGTCATAAAAAAAATCGTGTGTTAAGTGTTTTAGAAGCAGGTATTTTTAAGGAGGATGTACATAAATATATAAGTAATTATCCTCAAAAAATTAAAGTATTAGGATATAAAAATAAGGAAGTTCTTAAAAAATTCAAAGATAATTTGAAAAATAATTTAGTAGGAGATTATGGAAAAATATGCCAATAATAGATAAAGATTTTATTAAACTTAATTATACTGGAAAAATTAAAGAAAGTGGAGAAATATTTGATACAACATTAGAAGATGTTGCAGAAGAAGCAGGAATTAAAGCAGAAAGAGATTATCATCCAATGGTTTTAGCAGTTGGAACAAGTCAGTTCCTTCCTAAACTACAAGAAGCTATTAAAAAATTAGAAGTAGGGGACAAAGAATCTGTAGAAATAGCTGCTGAAGATGCTTATGGAAAAAGAAATCCTGAATTAATTCAATTAGTACCTATGAAAGAATTTAAAAAACAAAATATTACACCATATCCGGGAATGCCTTTAACCTTAGATGGTCAAACTGCTGTTGTAAGAACAGTTAATGGTGGAAGAGTACGTGTAGATTTTAATCATGAATTAGCTGGAAAAGATTTAATATTTGACATAGAAATTGTTGAAAAAATTACAGACAATTCAGAAAAAATTAAAGGTTTAATTGAAGTTTACTATGGAAATCCAAGTTTAGATGTAGAAAAAACTGAAATAGAAATTGAAGATGGTGTTGCAAAAATTATTTTAGATAAAATAGCAGGATTTGAACAAAGACAACTTCAAGAAGTAACATTATCTAAATTCAGAGTAGCTAAAGAAATTTATGATAATATTGATGAAGTATCAAAAGTACAATTCATTGATGAATTTGAAGAACCTGAACCTAAAGAAGAAACAGAAGAAGTTGATGCAGAAGAAAAAGCTCCTGAAGTTTTAGATGATGATGAAAATTAGGTTTTTTCCTAATTTTTAACTATTTTTGTTTTATATTTTTATTTAAGTATTTTTTATTTTTTATTCAACAATTTCTGATGTTTGTTCTATCATTTTTTCACATTGAATTAAGTCTTCTATTGTATTGAGAACAGTTCCAATTTTATCATTTTCAATAAAACAAATTAACTGATTATCTTTAACATAACTTTCAATATAATTATCATTATCCGGATATAATGCATTATACGCTATATTAGCATATTTTTTATTTTTATATGTGAAAATCATTTTAGTTTTTATATTCATATTAATTAACTTCCTTATTAATTTAAGTTTGTTTTGTTTTATTATATACTTATATATTTAATTAAATGATATATTTTAGTATTATCTGGCTTGTTGGCTCAAATTTTTTATCTTAATAAAAAAATTATACTTAAATTATAAAACACTATTTTTATATAATATCCTTTACAAATCATATATTATTATATTATATTACATGATAATTTTATGTAATTCATATTTTCGTAATATATTACAAAAGGAATACTATTTATTGTATTATTATTAATTACGACATTTTTTTATATTATTTTTTTATCTAAAAAATAATTTAGTTATATTAAGGAGGAAAATAAATGGTAAGACCATACACAAGAAAAGATTATATTAGAAAAATACCAGCGTCAAAAATTGTTCAATATGATATGGGAGATTTATCAACTGATTTTCCATTACAAGTAACATTAGCAGTTAAAGAACATGCACATTTATCACATAATTCTTTAGAATCTGCAAGGATCGCTGCAAACAGATACTTACAAAGAGCAACTGGTAGATTAGGTTACAGATTAAAAATAAGGGTATACCCTCATCACATAGTAAGAGAAAATCCTATGGCAACTGGTGCAGGTGCAGATAGGGTACAAAGTGGTATGAGAGGAGCATTTGGTAAAGCAGTAAGTTCTGAAGCTTTAGTACGTGCAAATCAAAAAGTTATCACAGCATATGTAAATGTAAAAGATTTTGAACATGCAAAAATAGCTTTAAAAAGAGCTTCTATGAAATTACCAGTATCTTGTAAAATAGAAGTAGATAAAGGTAATGATTTAGTTCAATACTAAATATTTTTTATTTAATAGTATAATAAATAGTTAATTTATATAACTAATTAATTTAGTCAGAGTTTTTATTGTTTCTAAGTTATAGAAAAAAAATAATGGAATTATAATAATTTAAGAAGAGTGTTATAAATGAATTTTGTTGAATTTTTTAAACAGCTTGGTAAAGAAGATATACCAATAGCTGGAGGAAAAGGAGCTAATCTTGGTGAATTAACTAATGCAGGAATTCCTGTGCCACCAGGTTTTGTAATTACTTCTGAAACATATCGTAAATTTATTACAGACACAGGTATTGTTGATGAAATAAATAATATGTTAGCTAATTTAGATATTAATGATACTCCTCAATTACAAAAAGTATCAAATGATATCAAAAATTTAATTACTAATACTGATATACCTGAAGGAATTCAAAGAGTAATCATTGAAGCTTACAATAAATTAAATTTAGATGTAGGTTTAGAAGATGATGTTGTTGTAGCAATTAGATCTTCAGCTACAGCAGAAGATTTACCTGATGCTTCATTTGCAGGTCAACAAGAAACTTACTTAAATATTAGTGGAATTGATGATGTATTATTAAATGTAAGGAAATGTTGGGCTTCATTATTTGAAGCTAGAGCAATCTTTTACAGGGCAGAAAATGATTTTGACCATTCCCAAGTTTTAATAGCTGTTGTTGTTCAACAAATGGTTAATTCTGAAAAAGCAGGTGTAATGTTCACAGTAGATCCTTCAACAGGTGCAGAAGAAATGCTTATTGAAGGAGCATGGGGATTAGGTGAAGGTGTAGTATCTGGAACTGTAACACCAGATACATGCAGATATGATAAAGTTAATGATGAAGTCAAATCTTACAAAATTAATACTAAAAAGACAATGTTCACTAAAAATCCTGATACTGGAGCAACGGAACAAGTTGATGTACCAGAAGATCTTCGAGATAAACAAGTATTAAATGATACTGATCTTGAACAATTAACTACTCTTGGAAGAAGAATACAAAAACATTATAATGCTCCAATGGATACTGAATGGGGTATTGAAAATGGTAAAGTATACATGCTTCAAGCAAGACCTATAACAACATTAGATGATATATCTGAGGATAATCAAGAATCATTAGATGAATCTGAAAGAGTTATTCTTTTAAAAGGATTAGGTGCAAGTCCTGGATTAATATCAGGTACAGTTAAAATTGTAAGTAATCTTGATGAACTTGATAAAATATTGGATGGGGATATACTAGTAACCACAATGACAACTCCTGATATGGTACCAGCTATGAAAAGAGCAAATGGTATTGTTACAGATGAAGGTGGAGTAACTTGTCATGCAGCTATTATTTCAAGAGAACTTGGAATACCATGTGTTTCTGGTACTGGTGAAGCAACTAAGACCTTAAAAGAAAATACAAAAGTAACAATTGATGGTAAAAAAGGATTAGTATTTGAAGGAGTTATTGAAAGTCAAGAATCATCTGAAAGTTCAGAACAACAAGTTGTATCTGCAGCAGCACCATTAGTTACTGTAACTGATGTTAAAGTTAATGTAAGTATGGCTGAAGCTGCTCAAAAAGCATATGCAACTGGAGCTGATGGTGTAGGTTTATTAAGAACTGAACATATGATGTTAGCATCTGGTGTACATCCATATAAATTTATCGAAGAAGGAAGAGAAGATGAATTAATTAAAACTTTAGTTGATGGAGTTTTAAAAGTTGTAGATGTATTCTATCCAAAAACAGTATGGTACAGAACTTTAGATGCACCAACTGATGAATTCAAAACTTTAGATGGTGGACAAGATGAACCTGAAGAAGCAAATCCAATGCTTGGATGGAGGGGAATCAGAAGAGAATTAGATCAAAAAGAACTTCTCAAAGCTGAATTCAAAGCAATTAAAAAATTACATGAACAAGGTTATACTAACATTGGTATAATGTTACCATTACTCAATAGCCCATCCGAACTTCATGAAGCAAAAGAAATAGCCAAAAGTGTAGGTCTCATACCTCACCAAGATATTGAATTTGGTATGATGGTTGAAACTCCAGCATCAGCTATAATTATAGAAGACTTCATTGATGAAGGATTAGATTTCATAAGTTTTGGAACTAATGATTTAACTCAATATACATTAGCATTAGATAGGAATAATGAGTTAGTAGCTCCTGCATACAATGAAGGTCATCCAGCAGTTTTAAAATTAATAATGGATGTTATTAAGAAATGTAGAGAAGCTGGAGTAACTACAAGTATTTGTGGACAAGCAGGTAGTAAACCTGAAATAGTTGAAAAATTAGTTAAGGCTGGAATCGATAGTGTATCCGCTAATACTGATGCAGTACCAACTATAAGAAAATTAGTTGCAAAAATTGAAAAACAAATCATGTTAGATGCAGCTAGAAAAACATTATATGAAGATTAAATTCAATAAACACTCTCCTCACCACCATTATTTTTTTTGATATTAATGACTATTTTTTAAGAATATTATTTTTCATAAAATTTAATTGTGTAATTAAACAAATTATAACATAACTATAATTTTTAAATCAATATTTTTTTTAAAAATTTTATAAAATTAATGAAGGGGTACTATGGAAGATATTACAGAATTCACAGAAGGTTTAAAAAAAACATTAAAAGGTAAAAATGATACATTTTTTCATATTAATGACTTAACTAATGAAATAAGACAACATTATGATTTGTCATATACTCCTAAATTCAATTCAGATAAATTTATTGAAAATTATAAAGCTAGAGAAAATTCTTTAAATGAATTGGGTATGGATATTGAAACATTTATTATTCCAGATAAATCCATTCTTTTAAAAGATAATTTACCTTTTGAAACACAAAAGCCCCGTAGAAATATTGATCAAATAAATCAATATGTTCATGATTTATTGGACATTATGGATGACCAAGATTATATAGTCAATGATATCATATTAAGAGATTCTGCAGTAGTTAAAATAGTTTCTTATATATTATCCTATTTGTATCCAGTTAAAAATATGTATCAATATTCTCAGGAGATCATGGAAAAAATAAATATGGACTTTAAGTATCATAAAGGTATTTTATTTACGGATTCTTGCTGGTCTTATGGTAAAGATGATGAATCTTACAAAAAATATGAGAATATATTAACTGAAAAATATGATGTAAATTATATAGATAGTTTTTCATGGATTCCAAGGTATTATAAAATTTTTAATAATAAATATTCCATTCATTATAAAAATGAGGATAGTATTTCTGATAAAAAAGCTTTAATATTAATTAAATCAGCTAGTGTTCTTTCATTAGCATCAATATTTTCTACATATTTTACAGAAGTATTTTTTTATAATGACTTTAACTATTATAATCCATATCTTGTCCAATGGTTCAAACCTGATGTTATCTTAGAAATTAAAGATGAAAAAGAATTAGAAACTATGGATTGTCCTAAATTTATTCCAAAATTTGGAAATCCATTAATACCTGTGTATTTCAGAAATTCATTAAGTATAAATAATAATATATTATCTTTATCCGTAAACTGTATCGATTTAAGAAAAGTTCCTGTTAATACAAATTGTCAATTGAATATTGATGGAAAAAAGACTACAAATTTTGATTTAATAAATGGTAAAGGTAATTTTAAGTGTGATATATCTGATTTAGAAAAAGGTGAACATCAATTAAATATTTATTTGGAGTATACCAATATCACTAAAGATAAAAAAATAGTCAAAAAATTCACGGTTGATTAGGGGGATTATTTATCACGAGTAATGAATTAGCTAATCATTTAAAAGATTTATTAAAAACTATGAAAGGTAAAAATAATTATCTTTTTTTAGTTAATGAAGTTAGTGATGAAATTAGACAACACTATGATGATTCCTATGAGTATAATGTAGATGTTGAAAAATTTATCGAAAGTCAAAAATCTAAGGAAAATTATCTAGAAAAACAGGATATAAGGTACAATATGTTTGTAGTTCCAGATAAAAGTATACTTCTAAGAAATTTTTTACCTTTTGAGACTAATAAACCTGTACGTGTTCTAAATAAGTTATCAGGTTATGTTCATGATTTATCGAAAGTTTTAAATGAACATGATTATTATTTAACAGATTCTCATATAACTAAACTTTCAGGATTGAAATGTATTTCTTATATTTTATCCACATTGCATCCAGAAAAGTCTATTTCAGAGTATTATAAATTATTATGGGATAAACTTCATATTGCATTAGAACCTCATAAGGGAGATTTGTTGTACAATGATAATTGGTCTTATGGAGTAGATGATTATTATAAAAAATATCTGAATATTACAGTTATAGAATTAATGTTAAATAATGAAATAGAGAATATGAATAATACTTTACCAAAAGAATTCAAAATTTTCAAATCTAGACTGACTTCATATTTCAGAAATGAACATAGTATATCAGATAAACGAGCAATTATTTTAAGGGATTCTTCAACAGAAAAAATGAAGGTTCCATTAATTTGTTATTATAGGGAAGTAATTTTTTACTGGGATTATTGGTACTTCAATAAGAATTTAATTGAGTGGTTTAAACCTGATGATGTGATTGAAATAAGAACAGAAAGATTTCTGTCTAATCCTTTATCTCCAATAGTTAAGGATAATGAAAATGTTAAAATAATGTTACTTAGAGACATAATCAATTTTTCTGTATCAAAAAATACTTTGATTTTCGAAGCAATATTTAAAGATGACCATTTGATGCCTGTAAATACAACTGTTATGTTCAGCATTGATGATGAAAAAGTTATACAAGAAAGTAAAACTAATGAACTAGGTTTATGTAAATCTAAAATTGATATAAGCAATTTGAACAAGGGTAAACACACATTATTTTATAAAGTTAAAGAAACTGAAATTACTAAATTAACGGAATATCAGATAAATTTTGTAATAAGGGAGTAAAACAATGAATTTTGATGATGAATTAAAAAATTACAAACATTCTATAAAAGGGAAAGATTATTTTATTTTTTTAGTGAATGATTTTAATAAAGAAATTCAGCAGCATTATGACCCCAATTTTGAATTTACAGTGGATATTCCTAAATTAAGAGAAAGTATATTTTCTAAAATGAATTATTGTAATAATAAAAATATTAAATATAATTTTTTTGTTGTTCCGGATAGATCAATTGTTTTAAAAGATTACTTACCTTGGGATGTTGGTGAACCTAAAAGAATTATACCAGAATTAGAAGATATTTGTGAGGTATTACCATTATATAATCAATGTGATTTTATGCCGACAGATACACATATGACTTTTCTATCAGCTGTTAAAGTAGTAGCATTCATATTAAACTGTATGCATCCTAAAAAATCTATAACTGAATATTCAGAAATATTATGGAAACATTTGACTACATCTTTATCTATTCGGAGAGGAGATTTAATCAGTTCTACTAATTGGTCTTATGATGTAAGTGATGAATATTATAAAAAGTATAATGAGTTAAATTTGTACAAAGTTTTTCTAAAAGAATCTTATGATGATTTATCTGAGAATTTACCTGATGAATTTAAACAAGTAAAAACAAGAGAAACTATTCATTTAAGGAATGAAAATAGTTTTTCTGATAAGAAGTTATTGTCTTTCGGCAGTTCATCTAATCTTCTAATAAAAATCCCATTACTTGCTTATTATAGGGAAATTATATGTTATTGGGATCATTGGTATTTTAATCAGGATTTGGTTGATTGGTTCAGGCCTGATGATATTATGGAATTACGTGTGGAACGTTTTTTAGAAAATCCATTATATCCTATTGTTGAAGAAGATAATCCTGTTAAAATTCCACTAATTGTAGATTTTGTTGATTATATTAACAAGGATGGTATGTTAACAATTGTGCTAGATGTTAAAGATTATCATATGATGCCTGTTAATACTACATGTAATATAAGGATTAATAATATTTTTTCAAAAAAATATGAATTGAATGGTATTAGAAATACATTTGAAATTGATGTTAGTGATTTAGAAAATAAAATGTATAATTTGATTATTAATATAAATGAATCTAAGAAAACTTTAGTATATGAATACAAAGTACCAGTTTCCAAAAGTGATTCAGGTTTATATATGCCAGTTTATATTAATATTCTGGTTTTAAATGTATATAATAAAGTTTTAAATATTAAAACCAGTTTTGCTGATTATGGAATGGATGCCGTTGATAATTCTTGTGAATTTTTTATAGATGGTTCTCTTGTTAATACCATAGAATTAAATAAAAAATTTGTACATAGACTATCTTTGGATATCAGTAATTTAGAAAAAGGGAATCATAAATTAAATATTCGTGTACCTCAATCAAAAAGGTATAAAGAAGCTAATAA
>SUTP01000141.1 GCA_015062815.1 Methanosphaera stadtmanae
ACATTCCATGGATCAGCCATACAGGAAATGATTCTAGTACCTATATCTAAGAAAGCACTAATAATTGTTGTTAGAATGTTATAATCATTAACATTTAGCATGAATTCTCCTATAAACACACCGGTAAACAAAGATATTATCGTTTGTTTGGTTAAAAATGCTAAACCTATTGCTACTAAGGGGGGAATAAGTGTAAGTATACCAAAGCGAACAGAATTGTCTACATCATTTGGTGTTTGTGAAATCCATAAAGATAATACGAAAAGAGCTATGATTGATATAAATGCAATCAAACCAAATTTCATATTCTTATCCATTTCTTATCCTCCAAGAATATTTGAAATTGTTTAATTAAAATAAATATTTATCTAATAGAAACTTTATTTTATACTTTAATATATGATTTTAATAATATAAAAAGATTTAAATTAAAAAAAGGACTATATTAACTGTTTAGAAATAATTTAATATACATTTCAACATAAATAAAATTAGAGCTTATAGGGATAATATTTATGAAAGATATTTTTGATAAAACAAAATTGGGAAACTTAAAATTACAAAGCCGTATAATAAGAACTGGATTATGGGAATCACAAACTAAGAATGGACAGTTAACAGGGGACGTTTATACCAGATATAGAAATATAGCAAAAAGTGGAGTAGGATTAATAACTACCGAGCTTATATCATTGTATAATAAAGATAAATTCAATGACCTGTCACATAAAATATACAATCCTAACTTTATAGGCGATTTTAAAAAGGTTACTGATATTGTGCATGAATATAATGTTCCTATTTTAGCACAGATGGAATTTGTACAATATAATCGAGACATAGACCTTAACATACCTGTAAATGATTTGACAATGGAAGATATTAGAAAAATACAGACAGACCATATCATTGCAGCTAAAAAATTATCCTTTGCAGGCTTTGACGGTATGCAACTGGCATTGGGAAATAATTTTTTTCTTAGCAAATTCATCAATCCTTACTATAATCAAAGAAAAGATGACTATGGTAATGATACATTCGGAAGAATGAGAATGATTCTTGAGATTATCAAAGTAATAAAAGATAATTTTAATCTTCATATAAACTGTAGAATAAATGCTTATGACGGACGTAAAAATGGTATTACAAAAGAAGAAAGTATTAAAATGTGTCAGTTACTGGAAAAATACGGAGCAGACAGTATACAAGTAACAAAACCATTGTCACCATTATATTTTACTAAAGAAGCAGAAAATAATGAATTGATAGATTATACAATTGAACTGAATGACAATATAAGTATTCCAGTAATAGTAGGTGGCGGATTTACTGATATGCAAAAAATAAATAATATGTTGAATAATACAAGTATAGATTATATATCAATGTATAGGCCATTTGTTGCACAACAGGACTTTTTAATTGACTGGAAGAAAAATAAACAGGGAATATCCCGGTGTAAAATGTGTAACAACTGTTATAGGGTAAAACACAGTACCTGTTATCATTATAAATAATTTATCCTATTTAATTAAGTGATTTTCATCTATGTGTAATGTTTCCTCATAATATTTTTCAATCTTTTTATTGAAATCAGGATCTAACTTATTTAAATCCAGTTCCTTCAATGCAAAATAACTTAGTTCATAGATTATTTTATTTGTCTTCAAACCTTTTTGAGTCAAATAATATTCTGTCTTATTTCTTGTTTTTTCATTAACATTTACTTTTTTAATAAGTGAAACTTTTTCCATATATTTTAGAGTCTCGGACAATGTATTATTACTTAATTGGGGGTTTGCCTCCTGAAATTCTGAAAAATGTTTCTTACCTCTAAATATATCCATTAATATACAGAGTATCCATTTTCTATTGAAGAAATTCAATGCTTCACTTACCGGACAATAATCATCAATATTCATATTAATAATTCTCTATTATCTACCATAAAAAGATTTAAGTCCTTTTAGAATTACAGATTCTATAAAAAGTATAAGAATAAGACTATCAATTATGAGATCTGAAATTAATGAATATGAATTAGTTAAACAGGCTGCAGAAAAATTTACAAAAAGTGTTGCTGAAGGAGATAGTAAATATGCTAAGGAATTGTTTGTAGAAGAAGCAACATTATTCGGGTATTTGGATGGAAAATTGGAACATGGTTCAATAGAACAATTTTATGACAATGTAGATTCAGTTGCAGCTGGAGACAGCTTCAATACAAGAATTGATGTATTATTGTTAGAGGAAACTCTTGCTGTAGTCAGAGTTCTTGAAGAAAATTGGGGTGGAAGAATAGATTTTACAGACGTGCTTTTAATGTTAAAAATAGATGGTGAATGGAAAGCTGTTGCAAAAGCATATAATCAGAATTCCAACACAATAAAAGAATAAAATTCAACAAATTTATAATTGAATAAGTATATAGTGATATTTATGAGACAAAATATTAAAACTACTGAAGCAATATTTCCTATGCCAGTATTGATGGTAGCTACATATAATGATGATGACACTATTGATGTTATGAATGCTGCATGGGGAACAATGCTTTCCAGAGATCACGTAGTATTAAATTTGACACGTACACACAAAACAGTTCAAAACATTGAAAAAAGAAAAGCTTTTACAGTAAGCATTGCAGATGCTGACCATGTTGTTGAAGCAGATTACTTCGGAATTGTATCAGCTAACGATACACCAGATAAATTTGAAAAAACAGGATTAACAGTTACTAAATCAGACAATGTGGA
>SUTP01000058.1 GCA_015062815.1 Methanosphaera stadtmanae
TGTATCAACATCATCATATTTCTTTTTAAGAGCTATATCTTCAGCTCGGATACCACTACAGTAATAATTTTTTATTGTATCGTCATTTAAACATAATGTATTAGCATCCCATATCCATGATATGTCTCTTCCATCTGCAATATTATCATTTAATATGTGTACTACTGTTTTTTTTCTTTTATCATCTGAGATTATACGTGTTATCTGACTTAAACCTATAGGATTTTTGGTTAAGATTACTTTTATTAGTTTATTTTTATATTGAAATTCTTCCATTCTACCTAAAGAAAATGAAAAGTTTTCAGCAGATTCAATGACTTTATTAACATCTAATCCTAATTCATTTGATAATGTAAATGCTGCACACAAATTATAGGCATTATATAAACCAAGATAAGGATAATTGATATTATATTTAGTATGATTTTTTTCTATTGTTATTTTCTGATATGTATTATTTTCTTCAACATCGCTTACAACAATATTTTTTTCTTTATTATTAAATCCACAACTTAAACAAGTATAATTTCCTAAATGACCATATGTATGTTCACTATATTCTAATTTACCGGCACAAATTGGACATTTTTTTAGGGTTAGATTTTCTTCTAATATTTTATTTGATGGAACATTTAATCCAAAATGTACTACTTCATTTCCTGTTTTAATAGTAAATTGATTTACATAAGGGTCATCACAGTTTAGAATCAATTTTGTATTAGGTAATAACTTCATGTCATCTAAAACTTCATTAATAATACCTTCTATTTCACCATATCGATCTAATTGATCTCTAAAAAAATTTGTTATAATAAGATAATCTGCCTTGATATATTTACTAACATGGTCTAATGAACCTTCATCAACTTCAAAAATACCATAATCATAATAGTCCTTTGTATTTCTAATATATGTTGTTGCTATACCTTGTTTCATGTTGGCTCCTTTAAGATTAGATAGTATAACATTGTCTTTTAGAATATGATTGATTAAATTGTTTGTAGTGGTTTTACCGTTTGTCCCAGTTATTAAAATAATTTTATCACATTTCTTATTAATTATATCTAAGAAAGAATTATCGATTTTCATTGCCAAATAACCAGGTAATGCAGTACCACTTTTATGGAAGGCTTTTAAAAAGAATACTGATAGTTTACCAACCATTAATGCAAATTGACCTTTAATGTTCATACAATTATTCCTTATATAATTTAAGTTCTATTTAATTATTTGTTTTAATTTATATTAATTATTATGGATTAATAGGCTTTAAATGTTACTATTTATTTTATAAAATAATAACTAATTAAAAAATAAGCCACAATTTAATTCTTCATTTTGATAAGATTTTTTTTTCATTAATCAAGATTTAATATCACATTTAGCTATCTAATGTTGATATATGTTGTTCTATCATATCTTTTCAACAGTTCTCTGTAAATATAAATATTCCTAATTTGTTGAATTAGAATATTCAAAAAGATTATACTCAATTATTCTCTAGTCTAAGGTGCATCAAATAGATGTGTGGCATTTAATATATTTAAATTACAAAACTATAATTATACAAATATAATATAATAGGTGATTAAAAATGAAAGTATTAGGAGTAGTAGGAAGTCCTAGAAAAAATGGAAATTGTGATGTATTAGTTAAAGAATTTTTAAATGCTGTCGATGCAGAAACAGAATATATCTTCCTTAATGAAAAAGATTTAGCTGGATGTAATGCATGTATGGGCTGTGTAGAAGGTGATTGTGTAATACCAGATGATGGTAATGAAATCATAAAAGCATTACTTGATGCTGATGTATTAGTATTTTCTTCACCAATTTACTACGGACAAATGACAGCACAAGCAAAATCATTCATTGACCGATTCTATCAAATATCAAGAAACCCTAATAAATCATTAGAAGGTAAAAAAGTAGTAACTATATTCACCCAAGCACAACCAGAAGATGTATTCGGTTCATACATAGAATCATTCAAAACAATGCCATTCGGATTTATGGGTATGGAAGTCATTGGTAATGTTACTGCTATGGGAACACAAGCAAAAGGAGATCAAGACGAATTAGAAAAATATATTGCTGAAGTAAAAGAAATAGCTTCACAATTATAAATTCAACACTCACCACCCCCTTTAATATTTTTTTTAGATTTTATTGAAATTGAATATAATTAATAATTAACTATAAAGTGATATCTATGTTAAATGTTGGAACCATAGCTCCAGATTTTAGTTTACCAGATTATGATGGTAAAATAAGAAAATTATCTGATTTTAGAAGACAAAAAGTTATATTATATTTTTTCATAAAATAACAACAGCAGGTTGTAAAAATCAAGCATGCACCTTTGGGGATTTATTTTTATTAAATATTATAGAATCGATTTGGACCTCTCCTTTATAATTTAAATATTTTAAATAACATAAGTTTATCTATGAATAATTCTGAGATTATATTAGAAAATATTAATAAACGGTGCAGTACAAGAGTTTTTAATGATAAAAAAATATCCTTAGAAGATTTAAAAACAATAATCAAATCAGCATTCTGTGCACCATCTGCAACTAATTTACAACCATGGGAATATATTATAATAACAGATTATGATAAAGTAAGGGATATGAGAAATATTCATCCATATGCAGCAATGTTTGAGACAGCATCATCAGGAATTATTGTATGTGGCAATTTAAATAAAGTAATACCTAATTACGAGGAGTTTTGGATTCAAGATTGTTCAGCTGCAACACAAAATATCTTATTAGCAGCTAATGCACTAGGTATATCTTCAGTATGGACTGGAATTTATCCTGTTGAAGAAAGATGTGATAAACTAAAAGAATACTTCTGTCTGCCTGAAAATATCATGCCATTTGCTCTTATTGCATTAGGTTATTGTGATAAAGAAGCTAATATTATAGATAAATATGATGAAAAAAAGATTCATATGAATGATTGGTGATTGTTTTCATACCATGATTGTTTATTGGATGAAACAAATAATAAACTCAAATTTCATTTGATTTAATAAATAAAAGAAGGAAGTTTATGAGAACTTTAGATATTATAAAGAATAGTTTTAAATTTCCATTAAAAAACTATAAATATTTTATTTTGGTATGTATTATATATTTTATCATTGAAATTAGTGATGAATATGTTATGCATATACCCATTAAAAATATTTCTATTCTATTGATTTTTTCAAAAGCAATAATTGATTTTATTATGATGGGAATATGCCTCCACTATGTTTTACATTGTATTAATATAGAAGAAGGACATCACCCTATAAAAATAAAAAGTGCATTTAAGGAAGGTATATCTGATTATATTATAGAAATTTATTATATACTTTTATCATTTGTATTAACTGCAATAGGTGCATTATTCACAGGATTCTATTCAAATTTATGGAATGTATTAAATTATTCAGCAACACTAAAATTAGATACGCAAGCAGATAATATCATTACCATTATTGGAAATGTACCCGTAAATATTTTAAATAATTTCTATACCTCATTATTTTTTACAATGATAATATTTTCGGTAGCTTTCATTTTAATGTTTTCATTTTGTACATTAATTAAAGTGTCTTATATAGAAACGGAAGATTTAAAATCTGCATTAAATCCATTGAATATTTATCCTATTGTTAAAAAAATTGGATTTAAAAGATATATTAAGTTTTTCTTTGTAATAACATTGATATTGACGTGTATAATGGTGATTATATCACTCCTTAATGAACATACATTTATGGGAAGTATTATATCTTGTATTATTGAAGGATTTATTATATTTTTCTTCACTTACTCATTTACATTATTATATCATGATACAAACTAATAATTTCATATTATTATTTTTTTTGATATTTGATTTTTACAATCTCATAATGCTTATTTTATTTATAAATAATTATTCTATGAAATATTAGAACAATTATAAAACATATATAAAGATTTTCAAATGTGATTATCAGTTACATATCTAAATTACTATCTAAACAATCATGGAGTATTATTTATAATTAGTAACTTATTTTACTTTAAATTAAAAAATATATTACTGAATAATTTAATTTCTTCTTGTTATGATAGAAATTTTATGGATCTTCTATTTCTAAGTTCTCCATAGTACATAATACATAAGCATAAGTATAACCAATAACAAAAAAGAATATATAAACTCTTAAGGAAAATAGAAAAATGAAAAATATAGAAATAATCAAGCAATCCTTACTATTTCCTATAAAATATTATAAACATTTTATAATAGTAACAGTACTATTTCTAATATCAGAACTAAGCAGAGAACACTTTTTACACTTAATACCAGAGGACCATATTATACCATTGTTCATAATTTCCATACTTTTACCATTAATTGTTCTTGGAATTAGTTTGCAAATAATATTTCATGCAATAGATGATAAAAAAGGATTTCCAAAGTTAACTTTAAAAAGTTCCATAGATGAAGCTGCAAAAGACACAGTATTAGAATTATATTACTATGGACTAGCTCTGATAATCACAGTATTATTATCCATACCAATAGGGCTATTCCGTAACATGGGTGATTTTTCCAGTTATTTATCAAATATCATGACAAGATTAGAACATTTAAATCCAATAGAAATTATCGGAGCAGCACACAATATATTCTTATTAAATAACATAGACCCACTAATATTTAGCTTAATAATATTTATAATTGCATTCATTATAATGTTCTCATTATGTACACTATGTAAAATTGATTTAGAAACAAATCATAATTTCAAACAAATATTCAACATTAAATACGTATTAAGCAAAGTAATGAAAATAGGAATAAAAAAATATCTAGAATTTTTATTGTTAGTAATAATCATATGTATACTCGTAGCAAACATAGTACAACTTATACACTCTTCATATATAGGCAGTTTTCTATCAGCATTATTAGAATCCTTTTCACTATTCTTCTTCCTACACTCATTCGCACAACTATACCCAGATTAGTACTAACTACCCATTTTTTTTTAATGTATTCTTTTTTTTTCCATGTTGTTAAATTCCATGCTCGTTTTAGTCTATTTCTTTCAATTTTCATTCATTATTTTAGGTGTTTAACGAACACAATAGAAGACCATGTAGAGGGTGTTTTCAAGTATAATATTAACGTGCTAAAAACACTTAAATACTGAAAAGAAATCTTAAGAATCAGAATAACCTTTTCATGAAAACACCCCCTTAATTGTGAGTGTTGGCATAAATTATGTTTTTTAATACTTTCCAATGTATATATCAGAATTATGAACTTGATTTATGTAAATGTCAATGGGAGCTCTGGAAGAGGATTCTGCATCATCTTCAAATAGAAAAATTTCAATAAAATTAGATAAAAAAGGATCAGACATCAATTTATCCTTTAGAAATAAACGTTCCTCGATAAATTCATTCCTGTTACTACTTATAAAAATTTTTAGTGACATTTAAATTACACTCCTATTATAATATATTTTAATAATGCTAATTTATATAAATTATGAACGATTGCAAAAATCAAAATTATAAAAATGACAAAACTACAAAAAAGTACCACCAGACAAAGAAAATACAACCCTATCAGAGGCAATAAATAAAATTATCAAAGTTAACAAAGCCCCCACAACAGAATAACAATACCCTAAACAATAAACGAATATATTACTAATTTCATCAAAATATACTTGTTTATTCAGTTAGATGAGTTTTAGGGTATTTAAAGTAAGGATTTCTATGAAATATTCAAAATTGTAAATAATAATTCACTAAAAAAAAATAGTAAGAATAAAAAAAATATAAAATAAGGAAGTTTCACATCTTCTTTAGTAATTTTTCATTCGTTATCTTAACTATTTAACGAACTTAATTAACACTTTCATTCCATTAATTATCATTTAAACAATATATAGATATCCTCATATTTTTTTAGGAAGAATAAAAATATATTATAAATTTTAATTACAATCTATATTTCAACAGCAGAAAATACTTCATATAACATGCTAATTTTTGTATTACAACAACCGTAAATTATTAAAATAATCAACATATAAAATAATCATAAACAATAACCACAACAATACAACCCAACCCATTCTATGTTTTTAGATAGAATGTTATAAAACAATACCACCTTGTGATAAATAGGTGAGAACATGAACAAAAACGAAACAACAACTAAACTAGACAATACAGACCATGAAATAATAAAACAACTAACCCATGATGGAAGAAAATCATACAGACAAATAGCAAAAGATTTAAATATCTCAGTGGGAACAATAACAAATAGAATAAATAAACTAACAAAAATAGGAATAATAAAAGGATTTCAAATACAATTAGACTATGCAGCTCTAGGATACAGCATAGAAACACTCATAGAAATAGAAAGCACGGGAAACATAAAACACATCATAAACAAATACCCTGAAAACATCATAACAGCACATAAAACAACAGGACAATACAATACACTGCTAATAACAAGATTCAAAGATACAAAAGAACTGGACAACTTCCTGGAAAACATAACAAAAGAAGAAAATATTAACAAAACATACACACAATTGATTTTAAACACCATATAACTAAAATTTTATTTTTTTTTTATATTGAGTGTGTTTTCAAGTATAATATTAAACGTGCTAAAAACACTTAAATACTGAAAAGAAATCTTAAGAATCATGATAATATTCTTGTGAAAACACCCTCATATTTGAATAAACATGACACTATAAAAAGTCATTTTTCATTCGTTATCTTAACTGTTTAACGAACGTATATAAAGATTTTGGTATTTATTGAAAAAAATAATTGTTTAAAACCGTTAAAACCATAAATAATTAGTTAAACACAACATAAAAATAAAATAAAACTATATAAAAATTTAAATATTATAAAAACAAATATATATTGTACAAAACAAGAAATTATACAATAAAAGTAGGTTCAGACTTTCGATTAGCTATTAAACATTCAAGGAATTATATCCTATAAAAAGTGTTTGAAAAAGTTAAAGGAGGTTTGATAACCATGAGAAAATGGTACTTATATTATATTATAAATACCATCTTATTCTGGTTAAATCATTTAATATAAATGATGCCAACTTTAACTAATTGTATAATTATTGTTTTGTACTCTATATTATATAAATGTAATTACTATCTATTTTTAATAATCGTCTAAAGCCGAACTGTAATCTTTGTAATCTTCAATTGGTTCATCAAAAACTTCACAATGAGTTATGATACATTCATTGATTTCACTTGTTGAATAATCTGTGTATTTGTTGAATATTTCTGTAAAATGATATGAGTCTATTTTAGTTCTGTAAACAAGTATTTCTTTTAATAGTTCTGTTTTATCAAAAAAATAATGCCAATCTTCACCTTCATCTCGAACAGCTTCTGTAAGAACTTCATTAAAAGCTTCAACAAATGTTTTTCTAGGAATGTTGTATGGGTCATTTTTCATTCGTTATCTTAACTGTTTAACGAACTAAAACATTTACGTGAAAAAAATAAAAATTTTGAAGCATTTAAACGGGAACAGGAACAGAAAATTAATGAAATAGAAATGTTACTGGCAAGTATTGAACGATAATGAATTTGAAAACACTACCTATAAAAAAAAATGATTTGTCATACAAAAATCATAAAATTTATATAATTTTAATGACAAAATATATATTTATAATTGACGTTTTTTTTTTGGTGATATGAAATGGAAGTGTATGAAAAAATAAAAAAATTAAGGGAGGATCATGGCTATACTCAAAAACAGGTAGCAAAATATTTAGAGATAGATCAAAGTTATCTTTCTAAAATTGAACAAAACCAACGAAATATAAACTCTGTAATATTCGACAAATTATGTTTATTGTATGGTTGTTCCTCTGATTATCTTTTAGGAAAAACAGAAGAATATACGCCACCGAAATTAGCATTTAGATCTGATAAAAAATTAGATTTATTTGCACTTTCAAAAATGAACCAAATTGTTGGGTATTTAAAACTTTTAAGAGAAATAGAAGAGGATATAACTCATGAATAATTATGAAATAAACCTTAAAGCAGAAGAATTACGAAGAGAATGGGGTATTGATAATTTTTGTCCGTTGGAGATAACATCAATGGCTATGAAAAATATTGATAATTTAACAATTGTTTGGTTCCCTATGGATGAAGATTTAAGTGGTTGTTGTGTTAAAACTGAAAAAGATAAAATTATATGCATTAATTCAAAACATTCTAAAGGTAGACAAAATTTCACAATAGCTCATGAATTATATCATTTATTTTATGATAAAACTAAAGATTCATTCATATGTAATATAAACCCTAAAGATGAAAATGAAAAAATAGCAGATCAATTTGCATCTTATTTATTAGTACCTACTTGTGCATTAAAGGAATACATTAAAAAAAATAACATTGATCAATGGAAAATGTCTGATATAATTAAATGTGAACAATACTTTCAGATAAGTCATACAGCTATGTTATGTAAACTTAGACGTGAAAAATTTATTACACATAAAGAATTTTTAAAGTTTAAACAAGGTGTGAAAAAACATGCTACTAATTTAGGTTTTGATACAAGTTTATATGAAAATACTAAAAAGTATTATTCAATAGGTAAAATAATTCCCTTATCTAAATTAGCTTATGATGAAAACAGAATTACTGGTGGATTATATGATGAGATTCTACTAAATGTATATCGGGAAGATCTTGTTTATAACTTAGATGAGGAGGAAGATATTCTTGTATAATAAACCTGTATTTTATGATAGTGATTGTTTAGTTTGTTTTTTAGTTATAAATCAATGTGATATTCTACAAGAATTATTTTCAAAAATTATAGTTCCTTTAACTGTGAAAGAAGAGATATTGAACCCTCGTACTCCAGACATAATTAAAAATAATTTTAATAAATTAGTAGAAATAGGTTTTGTTGAAATTAGAGAAATTGTATATGGAACTTATGAGTTTGATTTTTATGATAGTATCAAAACAAAAAATTTTCAAAAAAATAAACTTCCAATAGGGGATGGTGAAGCAGCTGTCATAACATTAGGTTATATCAACAAGGGGATTGTAGCAAGCAATAATCTTTCGGATGTTATGGATTATGTTAAAAAATATGGTTTGAATTTAATTACAACTTCATTTATTCTAGCAATGGCTTATGAACAGAATATTAAAACAGAAAAAGAATTAAATGAAATTTGGAATAAAATGGTAGATAAAGGACGAAAAAGATCATTACCTAAAGTTAAATCATTTACTGATTATTATTCAAATATGTATATAAAGGATTCTGAATTTATGGGATATCAATAATCATTAATAAACAGATAATTCTTTCCTTATTAACCTCCAATTATTATTACTATTTTTCGATTTGAACTTAAAAATTAATTATATACTTTGTTGTTCACAACTATTTTTTTTCTAATCTTAATTTTTACAATTTAATATACAAATAAGATTACTCTTATTTAGTACTTTAAAAGTTTTTACTGTTTTAGTCAAATTTCATTCGTTATCTTAACTGTTTAACGAACCCTTATTATTTTTTCTTATTTTCCTTATTTAAATAATTATTTAGGTTTATTTTTTGTGTATTACGGGGACATATTTTAATTATTACTAAATAGGGGTAGGTTTCCCACTTTTTACCATTTTATTTTGAAACTCGTGTATTCTTCATTATTATCAATAGTTTTCTGAATTTTTTTGATTTGTTTTTCCATAATTTCATAGTATGTTATGTTTTCATTGTTATAATTGATTTTATTATGAATTTTTTGCATAATGCTTTTAGTTACTAAGTATTTTGAGTCCTTTTTTAATAGATTGGTTCTTTTATCTATATTTTCTTCAGTTATTTGTTTTCGATTGATTAGGGTTATTACAGTTTTGTCTACAATTGGTTGTCTGAATTCTTCTATTATATCATAGGTTAAACTTTTTCTTTTATTTAAATCAGAGTGTAAAAATCCACAGTATGGATCTAATTTTTCAGTGATTATCATTTTTGTTACTTCTGATGCTAAGATGGCATAGGCGTAATTTAACATTGCATTTACTACATCTTTTTGTGGGTGTTGTTCTCTGGTTTTGAAATTTATATTTTCTGGAAGTAGATTTTTTATTGCTTTCCAGTATTCTACTGATGTTTTTCCTTCTATTCCCATTATTTTATTCTTTAATGTATTGATTTCTATGTCTTCATTTATTTCCAGATTTTCTAGTGTTTTTATATTTTTTCGTATTTTTCTTTTTATTTCATTTACTTCCTTGTTCTTTTTATTTTTATTGAGTGTTTTTAGTGTATAATATTGGTTGTTCATTTTGGATTTAATTATTTCTTTGGATATTTTTATGCCGTGGTGGTTTTCACTAAGTTTGTATTGTTTTTTTCTTAATTTGATATTAGTTTTATGTGGTGTATCCATAATATAGTCTATTTGTCCATAAGGATTTGTTGATATTAAAGATATGTTATTTTGTGATATTAGTGTTAATGCATCAAATGTAATATATCCTTTTCCTAAAATAAGAATATCTGATATTTTTTGAGATGATATTTTGTGTATTATGTCTTCTTTTTCTTTTACAATTATCTGGTTGTTTTTCTTGTGTATGATTTGTTGTATCCGTCTATGATTAGTTTCATAATATCACGTATTTTTCTTCTTCTAGGTTAATTTCTGTTCCAATTTGATAAATATTATTTAAACATCGTTGACATAGTGGTATGATAATTATTGTATCGTATGTTTGGTATATTTTTTTAGTTTCTTTTATGAATTCATTTTGTTCTTCTTTTGATATGTTTCCTATATATGTATCTTTAATAATTTTTTTAAATCCATAGGTTATTAGGATGTTGTCTATTTTTTCTTTATCTTTTTTGAATTTGATTTTTGTGATGATTAATGTTTTCATAATAATATTTTTTTAGTTATCATATATGAATAATCTTTCATAGGATAGGGTCTTTGGATTTTCTGAAGTTTATTTTTCTACTATTTTTTACTACTTTTTTCAAAACTCTATAAAATATTAAATTTCATATATCTGATATACATGTAATGGTGTATTTTTTATATTTTAGAGAGGTTTGTTTTTGGGAATAAAGTTGGTATATTTGGGTGTTTTATTTTACTTCGTTATATCGGGGTTTAACGAAGTAAAATTTTCATGTAAATC
>SUTP01000142.1 GCA_015062815.1 Methanosphaera stadtmanae
AACGAAAAATACGGTACTGACTTTGCATTACCTGTATTCCACTTAGCTCAATTATACGGATTAGCTATGGGATTATCAGCTGAAGAATTAACCTTTGATGCTCAAAAAATTGATGCAACTCCTGCTATCAAAAAAGCATTAGGTGAATAAATTTAAGGATTTTTAATCCTTTATTTTTTTATTTTTTTAGAGGCATTGAAAAGACATTTCGGAGGGTTATCATTTATTATGATAACTTTTTTTTATCATTAATTTTTTTTGTTTGTATTGGTACGAATAATTCGTAAGTACTTTTATATATGATTAATAAGAAATGTAAAACTAATAAATATTCAAAGAGGTGTATTATGTTTGTCGCAACATTGGACGGTATTTTTAAATATGCAGACCTTCCAGAAGAATATGAACCATATGTACAATTTAAAGCAACTATTGATAAAAGAGAACTCAAACCAAGTGATGAATTAGCAATTTTAAATATTGCAGGAACTTCCACTCATCACGTATTATTCTTAGATTCTTACACTAGCACTAGTGAAATCGAACAAGAATTAAAAGATGCTGATGCAAAAATCAATCATACTACTTTAAAAATTATAGGTGGACATTTATGAGCTTACCATCAGAGCAAAATTGGTTAGTTCTGGACCATCTCCTTAAAGATTTACATAAAAGAGGATATGAGGTTCCAAAAGGAATTAACCCTGAGATGGGATTAATTAGATCAACTATCAGTTCTTATAAAAGAGATCCTTCCCATCCTGATTTGATTAATGGTTTAGCTAATGCAGAAATGTCTTTAAATAATATTCAGGCAACTCTTATAACTATCGCTGAAGAGGAAGGGGAAGAATATGTTGATCATTGGCTTGATTTATTAAAACAGGTCATGCAAGGTAAAGAAGTTTTTGAATTTGCAGACTCCCGTTCCAAATTTTTGGTCAATACTCCCCCTGGTTTAACTACTGGTAGAATTAATCTTTTAAAACCTTTAGCTGAAGAAAGAGTTCAAGAAATTGCAGAATGGAATGGCCTTATTATTGAATTTGATGATGATGTAACAATTGAATTACATGGAGATAAACCTGACTTACAAGTAGGTTTGAAAGAAATGGGGTCTTTCTTTTTAGAACAAAAAGGTGATTAAATGACTAAAATTTTAGCAATAAGTGATATTCACGGTGAAGAAAACGAAAATTTATACACTTATTTAAATAATAATGAGGATATTGATTTAGTTATAATTCTAGGAGATATTACTGATTTCGGACCTTTAGACTTTGTAGGCCCTTTCATTGAAAAAATTGCAGAATGCGGTGTAGATGTAATAGCTATCCCTGGTAATTGTGACCCTAAAGGTATTTGTAATGCTATTAATGAAGTTTCTTTCTGTCTACATAACAATATTATTGCATACGGTGATGCAATTCTATTCGGATATGGCGGATCTAATGAAACTCCTTTCAACACTCCTGGTGAAATACAGGACAATAAGATTTACGGGGATGTTTATGAATTATTAGCTAATTATGATTATGTCTATAATGAAAATGTTCCTAAGGTAAAAATATTAGTTACTCACGCCCCTCCATTCAATACTGAAGCAGATAAACTTGAAAGCGGAGACCACGTGGGCAGTCAGGGAATTTTAAAATCCATTCATGAATTTGAACCTCAAATTAATATTTGCGGCCATATTCACGAAGCTAAATCTCTCAGTAAAATTGGAATTACTACTGATGTAGCAAATCCAGGTATGCTTAAAGATAATGGAGCTGTCTTGATTGATGTTATAGACGGTTCTAACTATGATATAAGTTTAATTTCTTTAGATGAGTAATTTCATCTCTCTTTTTATTTTTTTTATCAACTTCAAACTCAAAAATTTCTACTTTATTTCAGTAAAATTTATTTAACTTTATATGCTATCGTTGATAAAATATAAAGTAATGAGAAAGTTAACTAAAATTTTATTGATTATATTAATTTTACTTGTTATTTTTGCAGTATTATCTACTTTTACAATCAAACAAAACACAGAAACTTTAGATGAATATACAACAATAATCGGAAATAACTCTAATGGTACTGTTTATAAAATAGTATGCGGAAACGAATCAGCTAACGATACTGCAATAGTAATATTAGGTGTCCATAGTCTTGAAAGCGGCATTCATAATGCTACAAATGAATCGATAATGAATTTCACCAAACAGAATATGCTTAATAAGAAATTCATTGTATATTTCGTTAAACTTAACTTTAAGGACAGTGGAATGAATACAAGCGATTACACAACCAACAGACATATGGGGGAACTGCTGACTAATGAATATGTCCTTCCGGATATAGAGCGGTATGACCCTTATGTTGTTGTTGATGTTCATGAAATGGAAAGCTACTGGGATAAGCAGAGATATGTTGGTGTCATGGATAATAAATCCTCAGTAAATATGGAATACGCTAATGCCATAAGTAAAAATCTAAGCTATCCGGTATATAAAATCAATGCAGGAACTTCCCCTGAATGGGTAACAATACCTATTTATCAAAAGGGACATAACGTTATTTTATTTGAGACTGCTCAAATTGACACTCAGTATAATAAGACGTTAACAGCCATAGATTTGGTCAGGACTATTGATAATTTGCCTGTTTATTGATTTTTCTATTCAGGTAACAAACTTTCATGAAAAAAAGATTATTTAGTAATATTTAGTATAATACTATTTTTATTTTTTTTTAAAAAT
>SUTP01000143.1 GCA_015062815.1 Methanosphaera stadtmanae
TTTAAAAACCTATATTCTAACCTAATCTGTTAATTCTAATCCTTTTGGTGTAAATGTCCCTCAGCTACTTAACATACCTTGATCCAAAATTCATTTTAAAATATTTATTTAATTATTTCTGAAAGAAAACCATAGAGACTTGTAGAACTTATTTGAATAATAATAAGTTCGAACATTTTAAAAATTAAATATTTTATATATTTTTATCACGGGATTCATTTTATGATAATTATAATTAATTTAAAGAACTTTTTGGAAAGATTTTATCATTTTTTAACTTTACCACATTTATTTACCAAAAAGTATAAATACGAGTAGTTTGAATTAAAATGTTTGGATTTTTGGTGATTTTATTAATTAGTAAAACATTAACATTATAAATATTATAATAAGTTAATTAATAAATTAAAATAATAAAATTAAATAAACAATAATTATTAAATAAATAAATAAATTAACGAAAGTAAATAAATAAGTAAATAAATAATTTGTTTGAACTATTGGGATCAAAATATCTTTGTATATTGATTAATTATAAAGAAATTATTAAACCCAGTATACAACAAACGTTGCAGTAAAAACACTCTTTGTGACGTTATCCCTTTACCTTGAACTAAATCGTTTATTTATTTTTTTTGCCTGCCATATTTTTAGTATCTACCAGTCTTTGTTCTACTACCCTGCTTACTACTTTGTTGCTACCTTATTGCTACCTTGTTGCTTACTTGTTCCACTTAGATACTAATCTGTTATTACTAATTTCTACTAGAAAATTTCGTTTTACCTTGTGGCTAATACTCTCTTTGTTTAAGTGTTATAGTTTGTCTCTTTGTTATCTATATTCCACATTAATCTAGTTTTCTTTTATCACATACAGTACTAGTATCTAATATTCTGAATTTATTTAATTAAATTAAATAATTTAATATCTCTCTCGGACTCTTTTGGACTCTTTTGGATACTTTTGGATTATCTTTGAATTATCTTTGAATTATCTTTGAATTATCTTTGAATTTTGTTTTAACTCTTAATCATAAAAAAAAATTTGAAACAACATTGAAGAAGAATTACTTAATAATGCTACTTTGAAGGATGGTTTCGCTGGAAATCGACGATTTTTAAATGATTTCTTGCAAAAATGGAACTTGTCTTCATGGTTTATGCCGATCGTTATATTGAAGACGAGACAAAAATCATCTACATTATCTCTAGGCTTTATGGTGATGCTATGAATTGGGCTGCATCACTTATAGAAAATCATGACGAATATCTCCTCAGATACGATTCCTTCAAAGAAAAGTTTAAATCTGTTTTCGGAAATAGTGACTCTATCTTTATAGCTAATCAAAAAATTCGCACAATAAAACAAAAACGTATTGGTGACATTCAGAACTATATTCTTGAATTTAACCGATATGCTGATGATTCATCTTGGAACGAAAGTGCCACAATGGACGTTTTCTTAACCGGTTTACAGGATCAAATCGCTAATAGGATCCTTGAAATGTTCCCTAGTCCAAAATCGCTCTTATGAATGCAAACAATTGCCGCTAGAATTGATTCTAGAATCAGTTCTAATAAACAATTCTTTGGTGGAAACTGTAGTGCGAATACCAATACATTCCAACAAAGAAGCAAACCAAATAGGAAGCCTTTCTCTACCAGAAATAAAAGGTTTTTTGGGCCTCTTTCCAACGAAGAAAAGAAAAGAAGAATGAAGGAAAATTTGTGCTTATACTGTGGATCATCCAACCACAAATTAAGTAACTGCCCAAATAAGAACACAAACAACAAAATTACCGGTACTCACATCTCGAATACAATTCTTGTAAGAAAACAAAGAGCAAGGTTTTCTGACAACCCTAATTTAAAACAACCAGTTGTTGAGTTTCAACTCAACACTTCCGATGTCTCGGTAACTACCAAGTTAATGATAGATTCCGGTTCTCAACTTAACCTGTTAGATGTAGTTTTTGCCGAAGAAAATAATATTCCATTCGAGAAAGTCACCTCACCAAGCAAAATTTCTGGTATTGGAGGTGAACAAACAATTTTAGGGAAAACTATTCCAATTTCAATAAAATACAAAAATCACCAATGTAAAACAATCTTCAACATTATAGATCTCCCAGAATATTGTGGTATTTTAGGTGCAGAATGGTTACAACAGCACAATCCGAATATTGACTTTGTAACCAAAGAATTATCCTTTAAATCTAATTTCTGTCTTTCCAATTGCATTATTATTCCTGATATTACTCCAGCCTTTATAGTGGTCCCAGTTTCTAACGAAACTCAACCTTCATGTAGCAATTCTGTCAATTCCGTTACTTCTTTCATTAATGATTCATCTAGTATTCCTCCAAATGATAGTATTACCCACAAATACTATCATTCAAAAACACACTCTCCCCACTGAACTTACTGCTTTTAAAGACGTATTTGATCCCAAAGCCGCTGAGAAGTTGCCACTGCACAGACCCTATGACTTTGAGATTCGCCTTAAGCCAGACTCTATGCTTTATTATGGACCAATTTATCCTTTAACGGATAAAGAATCTACCGTACTAAAAGAATATATTGATGATAATCTAAGAAAGGGTTTCTGTCAAGATAACAAGTCGATCCATTACTAATTATTTAAAATAATAATTTCATACATTTAGTTTAAGAATAGTTTATTGGTTATTGGAAATTATTATTTATTAAAATT
>SUTP01000003.1 GCA_015062815.1 Methanosphaera stadtmanae
CCCGAGCTGGCCAAAGGGGACAGGCTTAGGACCTGTTGGCGTAGGCCTCCCAGGGTTCGAATCCCTGCTCCCGCACTCAGAATGTTAGTTAATCATTGGTTTTTAATTGCCGGAGTAGGATAGTGGTTATTCTTCGGGACTGTGGATCCCGTGACTCGGGTTCGATTCTCGGCTCCGGCCCCATTTAAAAAGACTATTTTTTTCATATATTATATTATATCATCTTTTAAAAAGAGTGTAATAAAATAAATTTATGTATTATTTTTGAATTTCGTTCATAAATCTATTTTTTATTTCAGAAGGTGTTAATTTTATATTTGGTGCTTTGCTGTTTCCAGGTTCTACTTTTATATGTAGTAGTACAGGACCTTTTTTATTTAATATATCATTCATATCTATATTATCTACACTTTTTTTACAATCATAATAATAAACTTCTTTAAATCCAATAGATGTTGCAATATTTGATAAGTTTACTTGAGAAGCATATGTTTCCTGTGATCCAGTTGACCCATAACTTTCATTATCGATTAATGCAATAATTAAATTTGATGGATTTTGTGAATAAATTGTTACAAGTTCACCTAAATTCATTAAAACAGAACCATCTCCATCAATAACTATGACTTTTCTATTATCTTTTTGTTTTTCAAGTGCAACTGATAATCCAAAGCCTATTGGTGTAGCCATACCCATAGAACCAAGCATGTAAAAATTTTCTTTTCTATCAAATATTTCATGTAATTCTTTAGAAGGAACTCCAATATTTGATATTACTAGTTCATCTTTTAGAGTTTCAACGATTTTTTTAATTGCATCATATCTTTGCATATTAAACACCTACCAGTAATTTATATCAAATAATAATCCGATTATCTCTTCAGAAATTGTTGCTAATTTTTCATTTTTTTCTATTATTTCTATGACTTCATTTGGATTATTTATTTGTTCATACATAATATCTAAACTGTCTAATAATTTGGTGGTTGCTTTACCCATAGGAACTTGTCCGCATATACCTTCTCCAGCAGTTCCTCTATGGCTGATAATCATTAACATAGGTATTTGGTATAATTTAATTAATGATGCAATAACATTTATACTGTTTCCTAATCCAGAATTTTGCATTAATATTGCTACTTTCATACCACCCATGTATGCACCAGCACACATACCAAAACCTTCTTCTTCTCGTGTTACTGGGATATGTATAATATCATTATCTTCATTTATTAAGTTTAATAATTTTTTAAGGTTTGCACATGGAACACTTACAATAAAATTAATTCCGGCTCTTTTTAAACCTTCATATATAACTTCGGAACTATCCAAAATAATCTCTCCTTAATTATTATTGTAGAAATTTAATGATTAGTTATATTATTTAATTTTTTATATTTAATAATTTTTAAAAATAGAATTGATAAAGGAGGGGGTGAAATTTATTCTTCGAAATATGAAGTTATATCTAAATCTTTTTTATTTGCAAGGTCAATTAATTGGTTATATAAAGCTTCATCAACAGGTATACCTTCTTCATGATGTTTTGCAATATTTTCTATTTCTCTATCTCCTGGGATAACACCGTTTTCTTCTCTTATTTCTTGTATAAATTGGTCTACATAGAATTTGAATTGCATTGAACCACCAAAGAATTCTGGATTTATTGCAATTAGTAAATCTCCTTTGGTACACATTTCATCTGGTGTAGCGGTACCTTTAACTTTTGTTCCATATTCTGCTCCTACTAGAGGTCCTGCTAATAATTCAAACATAAATGCTAAAGCATATCCTTTAAATCCACCAAATGGTAAAATTGAACCTTCTAATCCTTTTTCTGGATCAGTTGTAGGTTGACCATCTTTATCTAATGCTAGTCCTTCAGGTATTTGTTCATTCTTTCTTTTAGCTTCAAGTAATTTTCCACGTGCGGTTATACTTGTCGCCATGTCTACACAAATATAATTGTCATTATTATCTGATGGAATACTTATGGTGATTGGGTTTGTTCCTAATAATGCTTTTTTACCTCCAAATGGGGCCATAGCTACTTCTGTATTTGATATAACTATTCCAATCATATCTTGAATACTTGCTATGTCGGCATAGTATCCTGCTATTCCATAATGATTACTATCATGGATACCTACTATACCAATTCCAGTTTTACTAGCTTTTTCTACTGCTAAATCCATTGCTTTCGTGGTTATGTAATGTCCAAATTTATGATTTCCATTTATTAATGCAGTTGATTCAGATTCTTTTTCTATTTCGAAATCTCCATCTACTTTAATGGTTCCAGCTTCTATACTTTTTAAATATTGTGGGAATCTACCAAGTCCATGAGTTGAAAAACCTTTGACGTCTCCATCGACAATTACATCAGCTACTATTTTTGCTTCATTTTCTTGAGTTCCGTATGCTTTTAAAATTTCAACTATTAATTCCTTTTCCTTTTCAATATTAATTTTCATATTATCCCTCATTAAAGTTCAATATTTTCATTATTTGCTGTGATAATAACTTTGTTGTCCTCATTTTCGACTATTTTACCGATAATATAGCTGTCATGGTATTTGTTGAGTATATTCAATGCTTGTTTTTCGTATTTTTTATTGAGTATTACTGCAAATCCTATTCCCATGTTAAATACATGATACATTTCTTTACTTTCAATACCTGCTTTTTTGATTGCCTGGAATATTGGTAATGGTTCTGGTAAATTATCTATAATATAATTCATATTCTTATTTAATCTTTTTAAGTTACTAAAACCTCCACCAGTTATGTGTCCTAATCCATGTACTTCAATATTTGATTTCAATAACTCCATAATTGGATCAACATAGATTATTGTAGGTTCAAGTAAGGCTTCTCCGACAGTAATGTTATCATCTGTAGGAAGTTTATCTGTAACATCATATCCTTCAATTTCTAGTAAAGCTTTTCTAGCAAGAGTTAATCCATTACTATGTACTCCACTACTACTTATTCCTATAATAATATCTCCATCTTGAATGTCAGTTCCAGTAATAATATTTTCTTTTGAAACAGTTCCTATTCCAGTTCCAGCTAAATCAAAATCTTTTATAATTTTAGGTAATGATGCAGTTTCTCCACCAATCATTGCTATTTTTGCTTGTTGACAACCTATTTTTAATCCTTTACCGATTTCTTTAGCTATTTCTGGATCAGGTTCTTCTACTGCTAAATAATCTACCATTGCAATAGGTTCAGCGCCAACACATAGTATGTCATTTACTACCATAGCAATACAGTCTATTCCAACAGTATCAAATTTATTCATAGCATTTGCAATTAATATTTTACTTCCAACACCATCAGTACTCATAGCAATAGCTCTAGAACCAAAATCTACTAGTGCTGCAAAGTGACCTTTATTTTTTATAATGTTTCTATAATCTAATGTTTCTGATAATTCTCCAGTTAATGCTTTAACAGTTTGTTCTTCTAAACTGATATCAACACCTGCTTCAGAATACGTAACCATTTTTTCACCTTAACAAATAATTTTTATAAATTATTTATCTGTTACTATATTTATTCATGATAAGTATTATATGTTAAGAAATAGGCAGATTTAAAAATTTGGGGTTTTGATTATTGTTTAATAGTTTCTTATTTATTTTAAAATTTTTAATAAAATTATAGAGAGGAGGGGGGTTAAACTTTTTTTTATATTAACCTTGTTGTTTCAAGATTCATAGGTGTCTTTGTTTCAATTTTATAAGATTTATAAATGCTGCTTGCAAGATCAAGAGCTTTATAGGCGTCTCCATGACAAACTAATATTTTATCTGGTTTTGGTGATAATCTTCTCACATATTCCATTAATTGTTTACGATCACTGTGTCCACTAAATCCATCGACAGTAGTTACTTCTAAATTAATTTCATATAATCGTGTCACACCATTTTCATCTTCAAGTGGAACTTCTTCCCATCCTTTTTGTATTCTACGTCCAAGTGAACCTTCTGATTGGTAACCTACAAAAATAATTGAATTTTTTTCATCCTCACATATACTTTTAAAGTATTCAACAGAATTTCCACCAGTTAACATACCGGATGTTGAAAGGATAATACATGGTTCATCACTTTCTTCAATTTTACGTCTTTGTTCTTGATTATTTACTTTTGTAAATACTTCAGACATGAATGGATTTTTACCTATGTGGAATATCTGGTCACGAAGATCATTACTTAAATATTCTGGATGAGCGGTGTGTATTGCTGTTGCTTCCCAAATCATACCATCAAGATAAACAGGTACTTTTTTAAGTATGCCATGATTAATATATTCTTCAAGAACAATCATTAACTCTTGTGCCCTACCTACAGCAAATACAGGTACTAATACTTTTCCACCACGGTTAAGTGTTGTGTACATAGTTTTTACTAACTCTTTTTCAGCAGTATTACGTGTTGGAGTAACATCTTCATGTCCACCATAAGTACTTTCCATTACTAAAGATTCAATACGAGGGAATCTAGTTACAGATGGTTCAAGCAATCTACTTTTTTCGTTTTTAAAGTCACCAGTGTATACAAAATTATGTTTTCCATCACCTATGTGTAAATGAGCCATTGCAGAACCTACGATATGTCCTGCATTATGTAATGTTAATCGTATATCTGGAGAAATATCAGTTACTTCACCATAATCTAATGTAATTGTTTTATTTATTGTTTCTTTAAGATCTTTCATGTTAAATGGTAAAGGTTTATCTTCTCTATGTGATATATCTATATGGTCTTGTTGTAAAAGTGTCATTAAATCTCTAGTTGGATTTGTACAATATGTAGGACCATCATAACCATAATGATACAAATAAGGAACGAATCCTACGTGGTCTAAGTGTGCGTGTGTAACAATAACTGCATCTAAAGTATTTAAATTAAATTCTGGAACATTTAAGTAAGGAAATGATGTTTTTTCATCTACTCCTGCAACATTCACTCCACAATCAAGAATAACTTTACTGTTAGGTGTTTGTAAAAATAAACATGAACGTCCTACTTCTCTAAATCCTCCAAGGGATGTTAATCTGACCCAATCATTGTCAAAAGCAGGTTCTCTATGAATTTGTTTTCCTAATCTTTGTAAAAATTTTTTTCTTTCTTTACTATTTTTTCGCATAGTAAGTCTTATTCTTTGAATTGTTTCTGAAGTTATTGGAGGTGTTCTTAATATTTTTGGAGCCCATCCTGTTTGTTTAACTATTTCTCGTGATGTTGCACCAAATTTACCTATAACTAATCCTGGTTTTCTTGATTCAATAATTACTTCACATGTAACTTCATCAAAAGAGATATCTGTTATGTCGGCATCTGCAGGTACAATTTCTTCAATTTTATCTATAGTTTCCTGTGGATCTGAAAGAACAGATTTGTCGCTACGTATAATAATACGTTTTCTTAAATCTTTAGCAAGATCTCTGATAAGACTTCCATTATCTTTAATTATTTCGGGATTCTTAGTGTAAATTACTATTTCAGGTCCTTCAAATTCAACTTTTGCTAATTTGACTCTTTCTGGTAAATTTTCTATTATTCGATCTTTGATTTCCTGAATATTACTCATAATCGGTTCCTCTCTAAAAATTTAATTAAATGTAAAATTGGGTTTTATTTTATTTTTATAATTCTAAAATTATCTAGAAAAATAATTATTCTATAAAAATACAATAAATAATTACGTTTAATGTCCGTGTTTTGTTTATCATTCAATTTAAGTAATATAAATAAAATCTTATTAGTTTATAAAAAAGTAAGATTTTTGAGGGGTATTCTATCATTAAACCTTCTATTATTATTAGAATTCTATATTTTTATCTAAAAATTAAAAACTTTCATAAATTTATTAATAAAAATAACACTACTTAATAAATAGAATTTCTATTAACATAATTAATAGAATAGCATACTTAAAAATAAAAATCTAGTTATATTATGTTTTAAGTTATATATATAATTTTTATTATTTGAAATTCATGTCGAAAAAAAGTTAAAAAAGTTAGATTATAATTAATCTATATTTTTCTTGATTTCCTCAATTTCTTCTTTGGTGTATATCTTCATTTCATCTTTAGTAATTGTAGCTAATCTGTAACTGTTTCCACTGAATACATCACGTTCCATAGCTGCAGTAATAGCTCTCACGGCTAATTCTTTTCCTTCTTCAATAGATAAATTTGGTTTATATCTGTCTTCAAGTACACCATAAGCAAATATGGAACCGGAACCTGTTGAAACACAATCATCAGGCATGTAACTTCCACTAGGATCTAATGAATATACTTTAGCTCCATCTTTATCTACTCCACCTATAATTGTTTGCACAGCAAGTGGGGCGGATTTTAATATATTACTTGTTAAAACTGCTACTGCATCAATGGACATATCTTTTTCATTTCTTAATTTGTATAATGCAATTTGGGCTTTAATTACATCCATAAGGGACTGTGCATGTGATACTGTTCCAGCAATTGTAGCGCCGATTTTGTCATCTATTTGGAATAATTTATCTGCTCCTTTATTGGCAACTAAATTTCCCATAGTAGCTCTAGTTTCTGTGGCAAGTACAACTCCATCTTTACATGTAAATCCAACGGTTGTTGTACCTTTCATATTTTTATCTGATTCTGAATTCATTGATTCACACCTTCCATTGTTTTTTTCTTATTCAATTTATTTTAATAGTTTAGTTTATAATAACAATAATTCTTTAATCTTTTATTCAGTAAAACTATTATTTAATAAATTGTTTAATCATAATTTTCTTTAAATATTCAATTATTTTTTTTATTCAATTCTTTTTTTTTACATGTATATATTTAATTTTATATTATATAACTTTTGGTTATTAAAATATTTAATATACTATTATTGAAAAATATATCTAAAAATTATATAAAAAAAGTAAATAAGATTAGTAAACTAATCTTTATCAAAATATTTGTCTTGGATTGCTTTTGCTATTTTCATGAATTCCTTAGCAGCATTTGAGTCTGGGTTTTGTTTAACAATAGGTGTATCATATTTGTCTGCAGATTCAGATACATCTGTTTGGAATGGTAAATCTCCTAAATAATCAACATCCATAGCTTCAGCAAATAATTCACCTTTACTGTCACCAAACAAGTTAATTTTTTCGTTACAATGTGGACATTCGAAATATGACATATTTTCTACTAATCCAATTTTTTCTATTTTTAACATTTTAGTCATGGTCACACATTTTGTAACATCATCTTCAGAAACTGAACTAGGGGTAGTTACCATAATTACAGCATCAATATCAGGAATTGTTTGTAACACAGTTAAAGGTTCATCACCAGTACCAGGAGGATTATCGAAAATCATTATATCAAGATCTTTCCATGCAACATCAGAAATTAATTGTTTTATTGCTCCTGTTTTTTGAGGTCCTCTCCAAATAATAGGGGAACTGTTTTCTTGTATTAAAAAAGCCATTGAAGCAATAGCAATTCCATCATCAGTCATAACGGGTAATAATTTATCATCTTCAACACCCATTTGTTCATTTTCAATACCTAACATTTTAGGTATATTTGGTCCGTGGATATCAACATCATATAAAGCTGTTTTAAAACCCATAGCATTAAAAGCTTGTGCAAGATTTACAGATACTGTTGACTTTCCAACACCACCTTTACCACTCATAACTGCTATTTTATATTTTATTCTAGATAAGTTACGAGTTATATTAATATTTTGTTGCATAAGTACCTTTTTGTCCTCTTCAGACATTCCAGCACCATGTTCATGTGGCATTTATTAACAACTCCTTTTTCATAAAAATAATTTATAATAATTATAAAATATCAATAAAAGATTTTTCTTTAATATTTTACTATATTAAACTATTATTTCAATATCTTATAAAATTAATTATAATGCATGTTGCAATGGTGTATAACTTAAATAGTAATTGTTTCAATAGTTTAATAAATAATTAATTAATATGGGATATAATAAATATTTTTTAAAAAAAAGTAAAAAAATTAAAATAATGAACTTTCAGGTAATATTTTAACTAATGTATGATCATACATTTTGGATTTTTTAATCTCAGCAATATCCTTTAATTTTGTACCTTCTATTTCAACTTCACCTATTTCTTCATGGTATTCATCATAAGGTAATTTTACACGAACACCATCTAATTGACTAACAATAGACATGGGTGAATTAATTAATTCTACATCAGGTACGTTACGTTCTATTGCAATTTTGACAATTATTGGAGAAAATATTAAAGGGTCATCCATTAAATCTTCTTTTTGTTTTTGAATAATTGTTTCTGCAGTTTCAGCTAATTGTTTTAATGCTCTAATATTTTCGCCACGTTTTAATCTACGAGGTATTCTTCCAAATCCTGGTATATAAGCATTAGCATTAATTTCTTCTGCATCAATTACGGGACTTCCAGTAACGATTACTGGAATATCAATATCCTCAAATAAATGTGTTTTTTTACGAATACAATTGTCAAAACTACCTAAAGAAAAAATAGCTAAATCATGTTCTTCTATTAAATCTTTTTCAGTTTTACTAATTTGTGAAATACCTTTTCCGGCTCCACGAGCTAACCCTATCATGTTTGTTTTAGTACCATATCGTCTCATATACTCAGCAATATCACACGCTGCATGAGGTAAGTGTTGTCGTGCTAATGTTGGTGATACAACGGCTATTTCAGTACTTGCTAATGGTGATAATTCAACATCGCCTAATAATTCTTTAGCTTTTTGTTCTATTTTTTCAGTATCTTCTGCAGGTACAGCAATAGTTAAACTAATATCTAATTGTGAATCATTTCTTTGTAAAATAAACCCACCTAGATCCTCAATTAACTCTTCCATTTCATAATTTTTATGAATTCCACCAGTATAAGTCATTGTTTCATACATAGTTTTTTCTCCAATAATTCATATCTATCAGTAATCCTTTGAATGACATCTTTTGATACATTTTTGTGTGAAGGAACTAATATAACTTGTTTTTCATCGTTTATTTTAATATTCATGTAATCAGGAATGATAACATAATCATAATCTTTATCACAAATATTATAACCCATATCATCAATGGTATCATTTAAAAATTTACTATATACTTTAACATTTATTTTTCTTCTATTACTTCTTTTTTGATTATTTTCAAGAATTAAATTTTCAATTTTTTCAAGACTTTTTTTATTGGATTTAGTATTGAATTTTTTTTCTATTAACTTAATACTTTGATATAATTGTTTGTAAGTATTTAATTTAATAGAAATTTTAGGTATTTCAGATTTTGTTTCAGATAAAAGAATAGCAAAATCAGCATCTTTAATATCTGTGGGTTTAACAACATTGTAGTCAGTTAATCCAGCTATCTTCAAAACATCTTCACACATGGGTGTAGTAATAATTTTCATATAATCACATTAAATTAACGTCTATTATTTCATTTGTAATTAATATTTAATATTTAATCTATGTTTCAATTTTAAATATTAAAATTAATAAAAATTAATATAATATAAAAATAAAAGGAATAATTTAGTCAATTCAATTAGGTGATATTATGAAAGTAGATGTAAAGTTATTTAATTCAGAAACAAATGATTTGGCAATTGTAATTGACTTATTAAGGGCAAGTACAACGATAACAATGGCATTAAATACATTTAACAAAGTTATTCCTACAAATTCTATTGAAAACGCACTTAAATTAAAAGAAAGTGAAGGGGCAGTACTTGCAGGCGAAATTAAGGGGATGAAAATTGATGAATTTGATTTATCTAATTCTCCTAAGGAAATACAGAAATTCTCTGGTGAAACATTAGTACTCAGAACAACTAATGGAACTAAAGTATTGGAAAATATTAAAAATAGAGATAAAAATGTAAAAATATTAGTGGGAACAGCAATAAATGCAAAAGCAGTAGCTAAAAAAGCGTTAAAATTAGCAAGTAATAATATTGAATTAATTATGGCAGGTAGGCATGAAAAATTTACAATAGAAGATATGGTAGGTGCTGGTTTAATAATAAATGAATTAAAAAATATTTCTGATTCAGAAAATATAAAATTAGACTTATCTGAGTTAGCTCAAGTTTCTTATTTAATTTCAAAAGATGTAAAACAAGCAAGTCAATTAATAGAGACATCACACAGTGCAAATAAATTAAAATCTTTGGGTTGTTCTGAAGATATTGAATTTTGTAAACTATTAAATTATTCTGACATAGTACCAGTATATACAAATAAACACATAATTAAACTTAAATAGGTGATAAAATGGATGAAATTAGCAATGAAAACAAAAGAGTATTTTTAAAACCACCTATTATAAAAAATAATAATAATTATCCTAACGTAATAATTAAAAATAATTCAGAAGTAACTAATGAAGAATTTATTAATTCAGATCAAGATAACATAGAATCGGAAATTATTGGACCAATAAGGGAACCTTCTTTGGAAATTGTACCTACAGCACATATTTCTGATAAAAGTGTTGAAACTGTTAGACAAGTTATATATGAGAAAAAACCTGAAATTGTAGCAATAGAATTAGATATTAAACGTTATAATGGATTACTTGATGAAGCTAGAGGTATTAAAAGAGAACAAAAATTTGATTTAAAAAGTATGTTAAAAGATTCAAATTTAATTGTAATGCTAGTAAGTAGTTTTTTATCATCAATGCAAAGGAGAATGGGTGCAGAAGTCGGTGTTTCACCAGGTTCTGAAATGCTTGAAGCTGCAAAAATTGCCCAAGAAGTCAATGCAGATATAGCGTTAATTGATAGAGATATTCAAATAACTTTAAAGAGAACAATAAATGGTATGAGTTTTAGAGAAAAATTATCTTTTGGATGGGAAATTCTCAAATCATATTTTATAAGTGAAGATGAAACTGAGGATTTAAAAGAAGAAATAGAAAATTTAAAAGAAGAAGATACTATAGTGGAAGTAATGAATTTCTTTAAAGAAACATCACCTGGAGGTTATAATGCATTAGTACATGAACGAGATGCATACATGGCATATAATCTTAAAAGTTTAGAAGATAAGAATGTAGTTGCAGTAGTAGGTGCTGGACATAAACAGGGTATTCTTGAGTATTTATCTGATTCGGATACGATACCTCCCATTGAGTCAATTAGTTCAGTGAAAGAATCAAGATTTTCAATAATTAAAATATTACTTTATTTAATTCCAATATTATTTATTTTAATATTTGTATTAGCTTTTATACAAGGGGCTAATATACAAGCAGGATTAATAAATTATTTAATATTTGCTGGAGGTGGAGCGTTTTTAGGATCATTATTATCAGGTTCTAAATTACGCTCTGCTGTAGTGGGGTTATTAGTTGCACCAGTAACAGTAATTCATCCTTTATTGGCTGCAGGATGGTTTTCAGGAATTGTTGAAGGTCGTGCTCGTAAAGTAGGTTGGGATGATTTACATGAATTAAGTGAATTTGAGTCTTTTAAAGATTTATGGCATAATAAATTATTTAGGGTAATTTTAGTAGTAATAGGTACCAATCTAGGATGTACTATTGGGTTTTTATTAACAATTAACAACGTATTTATTCCGTATATTCATCAAATATTTGGTTTTTAAGGTGATATTATGTCTTATTTAATTTATAGGTGTGATTGTGGAAGAGCATTGTACTCAAAAGATACTTCTAAAACAAGAAAATGTGTGTGTGGCAAAACATTAAATGTTAAAAAGAGGAGAATTTTAAAAATTGCAGAAAATGTAAATGATGCAATTTATGAAGTTCAGCAAATGCAAGAACAAATTCATGGTGGTTCTATATTTAAAACTGCTGATGAATTATAAATCTTTTTTTATATTATTTATTTCTGAAGTCATTCGACATGCTTTACATGGACTAGTGGCTGTAGGTTGTCTACATTTTTCACATATAACTAATTCAACTTCTTTTTGGGGTATTTTAAATGTATTTTTGAATGATTCAAAAATATCTTTTTTTATTCCCCTATTTTTTTCTTCTAATTTATTTAAATAATTTTTAACATCACTTCTAAGAGATGTTGTTGAATAAGGGCATTCTTCACTATGGATTGGAATATCATTGAGTATACACCAGATTCCAACATCTTTTTCAGGCAATTGCCATAATGGTTTTATACGTGGAACCATTTTTTCATGGATTTTATCCAGTTTAGGTCCAAATTTTGAGAATTTATTTTGATCATTTCTAGAAAAAGTCATTAAAAATGATTGTATTTCATCATCCATATTATGTCCTGTAGCAATTTTATCACAATTATGCTCATCAGATATCTTATTTAATAAATATCTTCTGTAAACACCACAAGGCATACAACTACTTTTATATAAATCATGTATTTCGTCTAAGTCATAATTCCATTCATTTTTAAATGAACTAATTGTAAGAGGAATATTTAATTTTTCACAATTTTCTATAGCTGTTTGAATACCATGTTCTCTATAACCAGTGATGCCTTCATCTATACAAACAGCTTCTATTTCAAAATCTATTTCTGAATTAAGTTTATAGTTGTACAACATATGTAATGTTAATATACTATCTTTTCCTCCTGAAATACCTACCATAATTTTTTCATTATTACTAATAAGATTATATTCAGTAAGAGTGTTAAAAACATTATTTTCAACATAT
This sequence comes from Methanosphaera stadtmanae, assembly GCA_015062815.1. Taxonomy (GTDB): domain Archaea; phylum Methanobacteriota; class Methanobacteria; order Methanobacteriales; family Methanobacteriaceae; genus Methanosphaera; species Methanosphaera stadtmanae_B. The sequence goes on from SUTP01000003.1 coordinate 12,723, forward strand.
TTATTAAATTCTTCTTTGTTTATTTTCATAGTATTTCCAAAAAATATTTTATAAAAAAAAGAGGAGGTTAAATATATTATTAATCACTGTAGTAATTGTTTAGCGCCGTTTTTAATTGTTTTTATAATTGTGTCAAGTTCTTCTTCAGTTAATGATGGGTGGACAGGAATTGAAATAACTTCATTACTTGCTTTCTCAGCTTCAGGACAATTTCCTGTTATTCCCTGATTAGCATAATATGGTTGTTTATATAAAACTATTGGATAATGGACACCTGTTCCAATACCATTTTCAGTTAAATATTCTTTAAATGAATTTCTATCTTTAGATACTCGTATAGTGTATTGGTGGAAGACGTGTTCTACTTCTTCTGCAATTATAGGTGTAGTTATTCCTTCAACATCGGTTAATCCTTCAGATAAATATTTTGCATTTTCATTTCTTTTTTCATTAAATTCATCAATATGTTTTAGTTGAACTAATCCAATACTTGCACCAATATCTGTCATTCTGTAATTATATCCTAAAAGGCTTTGTTCATATCTTTTACTTTCACCATGAGCTCTAACCATACCCGCTTTTTCAGCTAAATCATCATCATTAGTAGTTATCATTCCACCTTCACCAGTAGTCATATTTTTAGTTGGATAAAAACTGAAACAACCAAAATCACCAATACTACCAATTTTTTTACCTTTATAAACTGCTCCATGAGCTTGAGCAGCATCTTCAATAATTTTCAAATCGTATTTTTCAGCAATTTCAAGCATAGGATTTAAATCTGCTGGCTGACCATAAAGATGAACTGGAACAATTGCTTTTGTTTTTTCAGTTATTTTTTCTTCTATTTTATTTGGATCTAAATTAAATGTTTCAGGATCAATATCGGCATATACAGGTTTTGCTCCACAGTATAAAATAGAATTTGATGTAGCTGCGAATGTAAATGGTGTTGTAATAACTTCATCATTAGCTTTTATTCCAGCAGCAACTAATGCTGTATGTAAAGCAGTAGTTCCTGAACTTGTAGCTACAGCATATTTTGTATTCACATATTCGGAAAATTCTTTTTGAAATTGGTCTACTTTAGGACCTTGAGCTAACATTCCTGATTTTAAAACGTCTGTAACAGCTTCAATTTCTTCATCACTTATAATTGGTTTTGCAATATTTATCATAATGTCACATTCTCTTTTTTTCATAATTATATAATAATTTGAACTAAAATTAGTTGGGTTATATACATTAATTTCACATAAAAAAAATATCCTTCTGATACTCTAGTTTACTATTTATTATTATTCTATAATAATACTTATTCTCTAAAGGAATTTCATTTCTGACATAATCTCAATTATTTATACTTTTTCATAAATAAGTATTATATAAATAAATTATCATAGAATTTTTCTTCATGATAATAAAATGGGATGTAATCAATGGATATGCATATTATTAAAGAAGGTTTAATTGAAATTCAAGTACCTGATTTTGAAAAGGTATCATCAGAAGCACCAGTCTTTTATAATCCTGTAATGGAATTAAATAGAGATATTTCTGTTGTTGTTATAAATCAATATAGAAAAAGTTTAGATCATGATATAACAATATGTGATGCATTTGGTGGAACAGGTATACGTGGAGCAAGATATTCTAAAGAAATATCTGGTGTTAAAAATGTAACTGTGGGTGATGTAAATCCTTTAGCTGTAGAACTAGGTATTAAAAATATGGAACGTAATGAAATAACTAATGTAGAAGTAGTTAAAAATGATGCAAATATTTTATTGCAGTCAAATAAAGGTTTGTTTGATGTAGTTGATATAGATCCTTTTGGAACTCCGGCCATGTTTATTCAATCAGCCGCAGCAAATATTCGTCCGGGTGGATTAATATGCATTAGTGCAACGGATACTTCTGCATTATGTGGAACATATCATGATCCGTGTATTAGAAAATATGGTTCAAAACCATTAAAAACAGAATATTGTCATGAAAATGGTATTCGTATATTATTAGCATCCATAGCTAGAAATTTAGCTGTAAATCAGAAATATTTACGTGTATTATTTTCTCACAGTACAGAACATTATATGAGGATATATGCTATAGTTGAAAGGGGTGGTAAAAAAACCAATCAATCTTTAGAAAATATAGGTTTTATTGCGCACTGTTCTAATTGTTTACATAGGGAAGTTTTCCAGGGTTATGTACCAAAAATACCTAATACCTGTCCAAATTGTGGTGAAAATTATTCTACAGCAGGACCATTATGGTTAGGTAATTTATGGGATAAGGAATTTATTGCAGAAATGACTGAATCAATTGAAGACTTAACTTTAAATAGGAAAGATGAGGTTTTAAAGTTATTCAATAGTTGTTATGAAGAAGCAGATGGTCCAATAACATTTTATGATATACATAAACTTTGTAAGAAATTAAAAATAAGTTCTCCTAAATTAAATGATGTTATGGATGAAGTAAAAAATAGGGGTTATTTCATGTCTAGAACACATTTTAAATTGACAGGTATACGAACAGATGTTCCTTTAAATGAATTAAATGAAATAATTGTAGATATTAAAGAAAAAACATTAGGATCTGATGTTTAATTTACCTATTTTTTTTGAAATAGCTTAATATCTGTTATGTAAAAATGAGTTTTGACAAAATTTTATAATCTAAAAAAGTTAAAAAAAAGGTACACACATTATTCATAGTTTAACATGTTATGTGTGTAATAATATTGTAATTCTGCAGCATGTTCTATTTCATAAGCTCTGTATGGATTATTGAAGTAAGGGAATAATGATCCAGTTAAAGCACGCATAATTCCACCAATATGACCAAATTGTTTACAGCATAAATGGTAATATAATGGGAATCCACATCCAGGATTTATAAAAATACTACCTTGACGTACTGTTCCATGCCATACTGTTGGGATAGGACCTTCTTGTCCTTGTTGTTTTGCCATTTCCATTACTCTATTCCAAGCATCATCAAAGTGATCGTAGATTTCACCATCAACTTTGTAATCCCATTTATCTTCAGGAACACCATTTATACCATAGTCTAATACTTGACTCCAGTCTATATCTACTTGTGCTCCTGCTTTATCCATGAATGCCATTTCAATAATATATACCTTTCCATTCATGAAGTTTCTATAATTTGAACTTCCTGCATAGTGTAATACAATTGCACATTTGGAATTTCTTTCTTCAGCATATTGAGCTAATAAATTAGCATGAACATGTTCTGGATACATATCAGGATTTGCTATTTTTACAAAAGCTAACCTTCCTAAAGGTTCAACATCATCTGAACTACCAGAAGAAGCCATGTATACGAATCCTATTAAAATAAAAATAACAATTATAAAACCTACGTACCATTTCATTGTTTTGTCACCAATGTATTTTAATTCTTAATTTTTTCCAGTAATTTATTAATAATAATATTTTATTTTTGATACTTATATAATTAAGTTATATCTGTTCATGCTTTTAACTCTTATCAATAATTATTTATGATTATTTGTCTTAGTAATACAACAAAAATGAGATAATAAGTTTATAAGTCAGGTCTAAATTAGTTAGATATTTTTTTTTAGAAAAGGGTGTGTGCGACAATTATTAGAGTTTTATATAGAAAAAAAAATAATGGGGTAATTATAAGTATTGGTTATAGAATTCTTCTATTTTATCAAAAGGAATTACTTCTAAATTATCATATAAATCTATATGAACAGCTCCAGGTATTAATAGTAATTCTTTATTATCACCTGTTAATTTTTTGAACTCATCTTTTGAGAAGTAACATGAATGGGCTTCTATTCCATGAATAATTAAAACAGCTGAACGTATTTCATCACTGTATTCTAGTATTGGTTGGTTTATGAATGACATTGTACCTGTTACATTCCATCCATCATTACTGTTTAATGAACGTTCATGATATCCACGTTCTGTTTTATAGTAAGTATGATAATCTTTTACAAATTGTGGAGCATCATCTGGAAGTGGATCAACTACTCCACCCGCTCTAACATATGTTCCACTTTCATAATCTTTTGTTCTTTGAGTGTTTAAAGCTACTCTTAATTCATGTCGAGCATCAGCATTATCTCCTTCATCAAAGTATCCATTTGCTCCTACACGACTCATGTTATACATGGTAGCAGTCACTGTTGCTTTAATTCTAGTATCAATTGATGCAGCATTTAGAGCCATTCCACCCCAACCACATATTCCAAGAATACCTACTCTATCAGCATCTACTTTTTCATTTGTTACAAGATAATCTACAGCAGCTTGAAAGTCTTCGGTATTTATATCCGGTGATGCCATGTAGCGTGGTTGTCCACTACTTTCACCAGTAAATGACGGATCAAATGCTATTGTAAGAAATCCTCTTTCTGCTAATTTTTGAGCATATAATCCAGAAGATTGTTCTTTAACTGCTCCAAATGGACCACAAATAGCTATTGCCGGTAATTTTCCTTTGTATTCTTTTGGTTCGTATAAATCTGCTGCAAGTGTTATTCCATAACGATTATGGAATGTTATTTTTTCATGATTAACTTTATCACTTTTTGGAAATACTTTATCCCATTCTTGTGTTAATTCTAATTTTTTTAACATATAACTCACTATTAATTTGTTGAATTTTATATAATATAAATATTTTAATTATAATTGGTTTTTTTCATGTTATATTTTTTGAGCAAAATTCTATTTTTTGTAGCACATTAATTTACTGTAGCACAATCATATTATGGTGATTGTAGACAAGCAAATAATTGTTCTAAAATATAGAAAGTGAGGTGTTTTCAGTATAATCTTAAACATTCATACATTTAAATAGGATAAGAAATCTTAAAAATCATAATATTTTTTTTTGTAAAACACCTAAAACGTTGTATGAAAAAAAAGTACATATTTTAGTGTTATAATAAAGAGAATACTATTTAAAAATGAGTTGTGTCAAGGCTTAATATAATTAAATTAATAATTTTTCATTTTTTAATATTCTTTTTTAAAAATTTTTTTTTTTGTTTATACTCTTTTTAAAATAATTATATTTTTTTAGATATTTTTTTTATCTTTTTTCAAAACATTTATATATAAACATAACTAAAAATAACTTCAAGAAATAAGTTTAGGTAATTTTTTTTTTAGGGGATAAGCTTATTACTTGTTAGAGAAAAGATGAGAGATTTAAAATGTCAGACACATATGATGATTTTGGTGTCGAAACGGAAAATGTTGCTTTATCCATGGATAATTTAGATAAAAAAATATTGGAGTTATTAAGTACGGATGGACGTAAGTCTTATCGTAAAATATCTCGTGAACTAGGGGTTTCTGTAGGAACAGTTCATAATAGGGTGGATAAATTAACGAAATTTGGAATAATTAACAAATTTGTCCCTGTTATTGATCACCAAAAATTAGGTTATAATTTAACTGCAATAATAGGTTTAGAAATTAAGAGTGGCACGGTCGCTTATTTAATTGATAAAGATGCATTTAAAAGCAATATATTAGCAATATATGATGTAACTGGTCAATTTGATGGTATTATCATTGCTAAATTTAAAAATACTTTTGAATTAAATAAATTTATTAAATCTTTACTTGCAGATGATACTGTTATAAGAACGTATACTCAAACAGTATTAAATATAGTTAAAGAAGAGTTAAATTCTTCAATGATTAATTTTGACAGTTAATCATTTAAAACATAATTATTTTTTTTTACAATTTTTTTGTTCTCTTTTTTTTAGATACTTTTTTTTGAAAAAAATATGAATATCAAAAAAGATATACTAATTATATTATTTATCATAATTATTTTTTAATAAATAAAAATAGGAGGTAGTATATGCCTGTTTGTGAATTTCCAGATACGCAAGATAAAGAACCTGAAATTCCAATATCACTAAATAAGGTAGGGGTTACTGGTGTTAAAAAATTATTAAAAATAAATCGTAAAAATAAAAGGCCCATAATTTTATTACCTACGTTTAATGCTTATGTAAATTTACCTAGTACTCAAAAAGGATCTCATATGTCCAGAAATCCTGAAGCAATTACTGAAGTGGTAGATGAAGCTATTAATGAACCGGAAATACATCTAGAAACGATATGTTCTAATCTTGTAAAAAAATTACTTGAAAAACATGAATATGCTATAAGTGCTGAAACGGAAGTAAAAAGCGAATACGTAATACATAAATTATCACCAGTCACTAATAAAAAAACAGAAGAAACAACAACTATTATTGCAAGAGCTCTAGCTACAAAAGATGAGGAAGGTAATATTAATGTTAGAAAAATGATTGGAGCTGAAGTAGTTGGGATGACTGTTTGTCCTTGTGCCCAAGAATCAGTAGTAAAAGATTCACGTGAAAAGTTATTGGAATTTTTAGATGAACAAACAACTGAAAAAGTATTAAATACTGTAACTTTTGCTTCACATAATCAAAGAGGCCGGGGAACAATATTATTAGAAGTTGCTGAAGAGGAAGAAGTTAATGTTGATGATTTAATAAAAATTATACAAGATTCAATGAGTTCTCAGGTATGTGAAATTTTAAAAAGACCTGATGAAAATAAAATTGTTACAAATGCTCATAATAATCCTGTTTTTGTAGAAGACTGTGTTAGAAATATGGTTAAAGGTATTTTGGATTATTATCCAAATTTATCTAATGATTCTACCGTTACATTTAAACAGGTTAATGAAGAAAGTATACATCAACATAATGCTTTTGCCGAAAAAACATCTTCATTAGGACAATTAAAGAAAGAATTAGGGAGAGATTAAATGGAAGTATTAGAATTATCAAGACAAATTATGACTTATTTAAATGCATTTCAAGGGTCTAAACCGGCTTTACATAATAGTGAAATAGTAATTATTCGGGGTATTTCTCGAACAAAACTCAAACCAGAAGATTTTCAACAAAAATTAAAAGATTTGCTAAATGATTTAAATATTAAAGAAGTATATTTAAATTCAAAAAGAGCAGAAGTATTAACTAAAGAAGTTGATAGACAAATTAAATTGGCTACCGGTATTGATGATGAATATCAAGGTTTATCTGGTGTTGAAATGATGAAACAAACATTTGAACAATCAGGTTTTGTTGCAGATTATATAGTCGGTGAATATGAAAATGTAGCGGCTTATGTTGTCATGTGGATGGATCAATCGGGTGCTGGACCAATGTTTGTTGAAACTATGATAATTAAAACGGATTCTATTGAAGAATAATTATTTTTTTCTTTTTTTGGTGATTAATATGGATTTTTCTCGAAGTGAAATTAAAACTATTTTAGATTATGATTTAATTGATTTATTTGATTTAATTAAAAAAATTAATATAGAACGAAAGATTCATGAAATCACTTATTCTAAAAATATTTTTTTACCATTAACACATATTTGTAAAAATAACTGTGGATATTGTACATTCAAACAAAGTCCTGAAGAAGCTAGTTTTTTATTAATGAATAAACAGGATGTATTCAAACAGTTACATGAAGCTAATAAGTATAATTGTACTGAAGCATTATTTACTTTTGGTGAAGATGCAGATGAAGTTGATGTAATTAAAGATAAACTAAGTGTTTATGGTTATGATTCAATGGTCGATTATGTTTATGATTTATCAAATGTTTCTTTGAATAAATATAATGTTTTACCTCATACAAATATGGGAATCATTAGTCGTAATCAAATTCATAGACTAAAGAAAGTTAACGCATCCATGGGATTAATGCTTGAAACAACTAATAAACACCTATTAAAAACTATTGTTCATAAAGATAGTCCTGGTAAAAATCCTGATAAACGAATAAAAATGATAAGTGATGCAGGTAAGGAAAAAATTCCATTTACCACAGGTCTTTTAATAGGTATTGGTGAAAGTCATGAAGATCATTTGGATTCCTTGTTTAAACTTAGACAATTACAAGATAAATATGGTCATATTCAAGAAATAATCATTCAAAACTTCAAACCTAAGTTAGGAATACCTATGGAAAATTATCCGGAACCTCCAATAATTGATTTGATAAAATTAACATTAGTAAGTCATATAATGTTTCCAGATATAAGTATTCAAATACCACCTAATTTAAATAGAAAATTAATGTCTATTTTTGCAATTGCAGGGGCTGATGATATTGGGGGTATTTCACCAATTACAATGGATTATGTAAATCCTGATGCACCATGGCCTAAAATAGAAGAATTAAAGTTAGAATTAGATAGTATTAATTATTCATTAGTTGAACGATTACCTGTCTATAATAAATATATTAATAGAACATTCTTAAGTCCATTAGTATATGATAAAGTAATTCAAATAAAAAAAGAATATAATATTAGATAATGAATTTCATCATTATTAATTTATTTTCACATCAATTACTGTATGATGTACGCCTGGTGAATATTTTTTAATAGAACGTTTATTGAGTACTTCAATTGTTCTTCCTTGTTTTTGAGCAGCTAATTTAACTAGTTCAACAGGGCGTTTAAACAATATGGCTTCCGGTGTACTTTCATGATAATGAAGAATTCCACCTTCTTTTAAGTAACTAATTGCTTGGTCAAGGTATAAATGAGTTGTACCAATGTATCCCATCATGATTCTATCGGCTATATGATCAAAATCTTGTTTTCCACAGTCACCCAATATTGGTTTTACAATTTCATCAACTTTATTTAGTTTAATATTTTCACATAGAAATTCATAAGATACTGGATTAATTTCTATAGCATAAATTTTTTTAGGTTTTGAATGTACTGCCATAGGTATTGTGAAATAACCTATTCCCGCAAACATATCAATAATTGTTTCCGAGTTTTTTGGTAGTTTACTCATTCTTAATCGTTCACCAGTATTTCCTTTAGACCACATAACTTTGGATACATCTATTTTAAATTTACAATAATTTTCTTTATGTATTGTCTCTGTGTTGTTACCATAAATTAATTCTATATCTGGTTCTCTTTTTTGACCATGAATATGACCAATTTTAACTACATTGTTAATGTAGGGTAATTGGATTAATTCATCAAGGTTATCTGGTATTTTTTTTACTACTAGTATATCACCAATTAATTTACCTTTCATGTTATTACCTTTTAAATGTGTACGCCCATATAATTAATTAATTCAATTAAATCTTCAAAAGCAAGTAGTTCCTGTTTTAACACATCTTGTTTACTTAATGTTCCACTCATTTCACCATCCATTGTAAGCATGTCTGGTCCTCTATGAATTAATCTTTTTTTACCATCTTTTTGTAAAACTTCTTCAGCTACTAAATCATGTATAAAACATCTTCCAGGTATAATAACTGTTTCTTGTACTTGTTCTAAGTCAATTTCTTCAAGATCTTGTTTTGTAATTAAACAAGCTATGTCTTGGTTGGTTGGGATTACGTTAACATAATCTCCTGCATTTAAATTTTCAAATATTTTTTTAATGTATGGTGCAGATATTTTACTGGTTATAATAGTTGCTTTAGCTCTAACTGGTGTTAATATCTCTAAATATTCTTTATTCTTTTCTTTAGATAAAGCATAAGGACTATCATTATCGGGATCACAAAGAGGCGTTCCTGTTACTCTTAAATTATATTCTTTTGCTGTGTCCTTAACTATTTGTTCAAATTCATCGATGGGTTGAGGTTCAATTCCTGGAATTAATGGTTTACTGTTCAATATCAAACCTTGTTCTCTGCTATTAGCGAATCTCATCAATATTAATGCTTTAGCACCCCATGATTCAAGGTCATCACAAGTTTTTCTAAGAATTTCACCATCATTAATTCCGGGGATTATTATGGATGCTGCATGAACATCACAACTTTCACAAAATCTTTTTAAGGCTTCAACAGATGCTTCAGGTGTGGGATCATTCATCCATTTTCTTCTTAATTGGGGGTCTGTTGAAAATGCAGTATATGTGGTTTCAACGACATCATTATTAATTAATTTATCGACAATTCCTGGATCATCAATACCTTTACCACTTGTATATCCTAAGTGGGTAGTCATGCCCATGTTCTTTATGCCTTGTGTCAATTCCACTAATTCGGGATAACAGCTTACATCACCGTCACCCGTTATGTTAACCATCAAATCTTTAGAAATTTCTGTATTAAAAAGTGTTGATTGAATTTGTGTTAAAACTCTAAAAGCAGGGAAAAAATCTCTTGTCATGTTGGTATCAGTAGTACAATGAGAGCAACCTACTTGTCCAGGAGGACAATATTTGCATCCTAGTACGATACCTGAAGTAACATTTTTAAAATAACAATAGTTACAAAATCCTCTACAATTTTTTCCTGGAATTCCTCCAACATCAGCCATAATTTGCATATTATATTAATTTCTAATTTATATTTTTTAATGTTATCTATATTATTAAATTAATATTGAAGGATATTACTGAATAAAATTATATTCTATAAAAATCATAGAATTATATAATAATAATTTATAAAATTTTTAGTAAGGTGTAATAATGATAGGAAAAAATACTCACATAGTTGATTGCAGGGAAACAAGAGGATTAGGTGAAGGTGGAGGAATTGCTCAACGTGGAACTTATGCTCAATGTGGGGATGAATTATTAGCTGTAGCAATGTCTCCTGGAAGAAGACATATTACTAAACCTGTTTGTGAAATAACATTTGCATTAAGAGAAGCTAATATACAGACAAGTACTTTAGTTTTAAATGCAGGTTCTGGAGTTCCTAAAGACACCCCAACTGGTGGAAATCAAGGTTTATTTGGTGTTACTCCTAAAGAAATTTCACAAATGAATAGACATAAAGTTGTTCTTTTACACTTTGGTGGGGTTAAAAATCATATAATATATAAAGCACGTCATGTTTTAAAAAATATTAATAAACCTGTTATTATTATTTCACAATATCCATTAGATTTTGAAGATTTTGCACGAATTGGTGTTAAAACTAGAGCCATAATGCCAGAAAAACCAGAAACTCAAGGAACTATTGTTGAACTAATAACTGATGTCATTCGTGGAGAAACATGTACTCAAGAAAAATTAGATGAAATTATTAATAAAGTAGAAAATTCAATTGAAATTTATGGTAATTAAACTGGGGTAACTCTATGGATATAATATTTAATCTAATGGTAGTTACTTTAATGGGTTTGGTTGCTGTCATAGCTGGTATATTTGAGGATTTGGAATCTGATGTTGCATCAACTAGTAATCCAAATTCTCAAGTACAACTAGCTTCAGAAGTTGGAAATTTACATAAATTTTTTAACAGAGCTATTTCAGGTGAACCATTACTTGTTGGAACGATGGCCACTATTTCAGGTACCATTTGTTATGTTTTATTATCTTTAAATCAACCAATATTATTATCATTAACTATATCAGCCGTTATAGCTACTTTGGTTCAACTTGTTTTGTCAATAACTTCATATATGGGTCGAATTACTAGTCAAGCGTTATATAATCAACCTATTTTTATGGATGTATTATATAAACATATTCCTACTATGGTTGCTCATGCATTTATAACACTATTTTCTATCACATTATTATCTTATTTAATGGTTTATGTTATGAATCCGCAGTTACCTTTAACTTTTCCATTAGTAACACTACTTTTGGGTGTAACATTAGGTTCTGTGGGATCTGCTGTTGGGGATATTCATTATGGTGCTGAAAAATTGTATCAAACAGAAAAATTTGGTGCAGGTATACCCGTATCTTTAAATGGGCAAATAACTACTATATCTTCAATAGGTTCAAATTCGTCTATAGATGTTGTTAAATTTTGTTCAAAATTTGCTGGACCTTTAACAGGCTTGTGTTTTGGAATAATTATATTTTTAAGTTTCTGGCAATCATTAGTATTTGGAATAAAACTTGGATTAATTTTTGGATTTGTCATAATTATTTTAATAACTATTTTGAATGGATTTTTAGAACATAAATCTAGAAAAAAATATGGGAAATATAAAAAAGAATAATCGGGGTATTGTTTATGATTACATTATTATTAAGTATCATAGTTGGTGCAACACTAATTGGGATTGGTGTTCATTTCATACCTGTGGGAGGTGCACCTGCAGCATTGTCCACATCAGCAGGTATCCCTACTGGAGCTCCAATGATAACAATAGGTATGGGTATAACGAGCATACTGGTTACTTCATTAACTATTAATCAATCTGAAATTATTGTATTATTATCTGGTGCTGTAGCTTCTATGATGATGATGGCTATAACTATGTTTTTTTCTAATTTGATGCATATTTATGGGGTGGGTGTTCCTTTAGCATCTGCAACTTTTCAAAAAGATCCAATAACGGGTTTTGAACAAGAAGAATATGTTAGTCCAGGTACAAAAGGTCATGGAATACCAACAGTTTCTTTTATTAGTGGATTAATAGGTTCATTATTGGGAGGAATTGGTGGCAGTTTAGCTTACTATGCATTATATACTCAGATTGTTTCAAAAGTTACATGGTCTTATATGATTATTAATTCAGTAGTAGCTTCATTATCTTTAATTATATTTATAATAATTGCAGTAATTGCCTCATATAATATTGGTGGAACTATTCAAGGATTTTATGATAAAAAATTTATGAAAAAAATTGTCACAGGAACTATTTCGTGTTTCTTAATAGCAATATTATTGTCAATAATTTATGTACTTTTTATAGGGGGTTTGTAAATGGCTGATGATATAATACCACATCAAGTAATAATATTAATATCAATATTGGTTGGTGTGCTGGGAATATATTTGAGTGATATATCAGGTATATTTTCTATTGTTGCTACGGTTTTTGCAATTATATTAGGTACAAATACATTAAGACAAGTGGGAAGGTACAGTTTAGGTACTGGTGTACCTTCAATAATATATATGCTCACTGCTTCTGGTGTAGTTTCAACATTTGGATCAATCGGAATTTCCTTTTATTTTAATCAAATAGTTCTATTTCCAGTAATATGTATAGTTGCTTCATTTTTGATTGGATATCTTATTTCATTAATCTGTAAATACATTTTCAAGATTAAAGTGGAGATATTATCAAAGTCTTTCATAATAATTTGTATTTCCTCAGTCATTGCAGTTTTATCTATGTCTTCCTTGATTGCAACAACATATAATATCAATGTTATTTTTGATACAGTTATAAAAAATGGTTTAATAATCTTTTTAATGATTATAACAGTAATGGCAATACAGAATCCATATAATTCCTGTATGGGGGCTAATGAAGAACAGTATAGAACTATATCTTTAGCTATTTCAAATACCTTTTTATTATTAATGATAGTATCTATAATATGTATATTAACAAGCCCTCACTGGTATATTTATTTAATAATTAGCTTTATTGGATGGGTAATAGCTATTAGAAAATACATAAAGTATAGTATGCAACAAGCAGCATTAATTAAATGGTCTGGATTATGGCCTAAATTAAATGAAGGTGATTAAATGGTAGATGAAACATCTTTAATAAAAATTGATGATAATATAATATTAGATGTCAGTACTGGGATAATAGGGTCACGAAAAAATAATGATTTGAAAACTAATTCAACACCTTCAATTGTATTTGATGAAATAAACACTGAATTAGATAAATTAGAAGAGGCTATAGATAATCTTGAAAAATCTCTTGACCCAAGAACTATCTCTAACTTATCTTATCCTGATAGGGATGGAATCTATAAAATGGAAGGATTATTAACAAATATGGTATTGGGTGTAATAATTGCTTTGTTAATTATTATATTATTATTATGAATCAAAAGGTGAAATTATGAGTGATAAAAATGAAGTTGGTAGTGATTGGCCTTTTGAAACTGGAGATTATGTGTTAGGTGATATTCATAGTCCTGTTGCAGTAGTTACGTTAGGTTCTAATATGAATAATCATTTTGATAATTCAGAAGTATCTATTGCCGGACCATTACATACTGAAAATTTGGGTATAGAAAAAATGGTAACAAATATTATTTCTAATCCATATATCAGATATTTAATTATTTGTGGTTCAGAAGTTCAAGGTCATATAACTGGTAAAACGGTAGAAGCTTTATATGAAAATGGTATTGATCCGGAAAAGAAAACCATTTTAGGTTCTCCAGGAGCAATACCTTTTGTAGAAAATTTACCCGTTGAAGCAGTTGAACGTTTTAAAGATCAAATAGAGCTTATCAGCATGATTGATAATGAAAATACTGATGAGATTGATATAAAAATAAAAGAATGCATAGAAAATAATCCCGGACCCTATAATGAAGAACCTATGATAATAGAATTAAATGAAAAAGAGGATGTTGAGGAAAATACAGAAGAGAATGTTGAATTAATTGAGGATAATCATAATGTTGATTCATCAAGTATAAACTTACTTGAAATAGAATCACGTATTCGTTTTATGAAAGCTGAAATTAACGAAATAGCTAGTTTGGAAAAAATTTCATCAGGATATTATGCTGGAAAAATTGAAGGAATAGTGATAGGCTTTATAATTACAATAATTCTTTTAATAATAATTTTATAGGTGTTACTATGAATAAACAATTGAAAAATATAAAATTCCTTGTTGATTCAATAGGATACAAAACTCAACTAATTGGAAGAAATCAACGATTATTCATTGCAGTAGATCAAACAAGATGGGGTATTTTAATTGGCTTTTTATTTGTCTTTATAGTAATAGGAATACCTATTATTTATTATAAAGGGGGTTTTTAATTGTCTAATGATGATTTTGATAAAATAAATGAAAGATTAGATAGGTTAGAAGAAAGATTAGAAGAATCTCATGGTGACTATTCTCAAAGGGCTGGAAAACGTATTGGGAGAGATATTGGAATATTATATGGAATTATAATAGCCTTGTTGTTAATAATAGTGTTAATGAAATTGAATATTATTTAAAGGAGCTAGTTTATGTTTAAATTTGAAAAAAAACAAGAAGTTTTTGATATTTATGGTGTAAAAATTGGAGGACAACCTGGCGAATATCCTACTGTTTTAGCAGGTACCATTTTTTATGCAGGTCATAATATTATATCTGATGAAACAAAAGGTGTATTTGATAAAGAAAAAGCTGAAACATTAATTAATACTATGGATGAAATGACTGATAAAACAGGTAATCCTAATATTGTACAAATATTTGGTGCAACTCCAGAAGCTATTGTAAAATATGTTGATTTTGTTTCTTCAATTACAGAATCTCCTTTTTTAATAGATTCCACAGCTCCTGAAGCTCGTATGGCTGCTGCAGAATATGTCAATGAAACGGGAATTTCTGAACGTACAATTTATAATTCAATAAATATGTCTATAGATTCAGAAGAAATAGAAGTATTAAAAAATTCAGATATCACTTCTTCAATTATATTAGGATTTAATCCAACACAACCTGATGTAAAAGGGAAAATGGACATATGGGAAAATGGTTCGGGCATTATTGATAAAGGTCTTCTAGAAATAGCATCAGATTGTGGTATAATAAAACCATTAATGGATGTAGCTGTCACACCATTAGGTCAAGGTGGAGGTGTAGCTATAAAAGCTACTCTTAATGAAAAAAGTAAATGGGGTTATCCTGCAGGTAGTGGAGCTCATAATGTACCTTCTGCTTGGCAATGGATTAAAAATTTTAAAAAAGACTATCCTGAATCATGGCCTGTGTGTGATATTGGTGCTAATATAATTCAACAAATGGTTGGGGGAGATTTTGTACTATTTGGTCCTATAGAAAATACTAGAAAAGTATTTTCAGCTTGTGCAATGACAGATATGTTTATAGCTGAGGCTAATCAAACTATTGGGATAGATTCAGTGGATTCTCATCCTTTTAAAAATTTATTATGATACCATGATACTCGATACGATAACAATACCTTCAATAACTAAAGATGAGATTAAAGATCAGTTTTTTACAGTTATGTCTGTTGAATTGGGTAATACTACTATAAAATCAATTATAACAACAACAAATATAAAAACTAATAAAAATTTTCAAATCATTAAATTAGTTAAATTAACCAGAGATATTCGTCTTCCTTATGATAATGAAGAAGTATTTGGACATACTATTTGGGATAAACCATTATCTAAGGAAGCTATTGAAGAAACTATCACGGAACTAATATTGGAATCTTTGAAAAAAAGTAATTTAACTCAAGAAGATTTGGATTTTGTGGTAAGGTCAACAGGTGTTGTAGCATTAAGTGGTTTATCAAAAGAAGTAGGTTCCATTATTAAAGCGTTGTCTGATGGATGTTTAAATGCGAATATTAAACCTTCTCAGATGATGGCTCCTTTTTCTATAAATAATATTCCCGAGCATATCCGTAAATATTCTTTTTTTAATTCAATAAAATTTGATGGTTCAGTAGTAAGTGTTAGTTCACCAAAAGTAACTGGTATGATAGCTAATGAAATGGAGGGGGAATTAGTTACTGCAGGAATAAAATTAGCCTCAAAAGAATCTAATATTGATTATAGGAATCCTGTTGTTTCAATTGATATGGGCACTACTTTAGCAGGTCAGGTGATTAATAATATACAGCCTTACGCAAATTTAATTTGTAACTATATTGGTCTTGCAGGTGGGATTGGTGATATTATATTAAGGGAAATTGGAATCATTAATAGTGATGAATCCACTATTGATTTGGAATATAATCAATTAGACATATCATTTAATGAAGATGAACTTCATGAACATACACTTAAATTACATGAATTCATTGATATAATGGAAGTAACTCCTGATTATCAAGAGTTTGGATTAGTTGCTGTAGATGGAAATCTATTAAAAAACTCTGATGTTAAAGTGATTGGTTCAAGAATAAATAATAAAGATGAACTAATAAAAATATTCAATAAATTAGTCAACACATCCTCTAAAATTGATGTTTTATTACATCTTGATGATTTATATGCCTATTTAATTAAACGATTAATTGATGAAACTAAAAAATTAAATAGACTACCTAAAAATGCAACATTAGGAATCACAGGTCGTGCAGGAACATCAGGTTTAAAAACAAAATTTATACAAAAATATTTAGAAGATACTTTTGAAAATATAATTTTTGTAGAAGATGGATTATCATTGGGGGCTGTTATGATGGCAAGATGTATGAATTCTTTGGGGTCACCGATTAATCCTGTAGGTGGTTCAAAAGGAGGAATGTGTATAATGCAACAAAGAATTACTAATCAAAATGTTAATATAAATAAAAAAAGTTAATTGGAAAGATTTTATCTTTTTTTTAGAGATATGTTTTTTCTCTTTCCATTTGTTCAAGTCTAATTATTCTATCTGCTGTAGATGGGTGTGTTGAAAATAAATTTTGTATAGTACTTTTAGCATTACCAAAAGGATTCATAATAAACATATGAGCGTCACTTGGTTTAGCATTTCTCATAGGATTCTGAATAGTTCCAAATTCTATTTTTCTTAAAGCACTTGCTAAAGCTAATGGTTTTCCACAGATTTGAGCACCGGTTGCATCAGCTTTATATTCTCTATTTCTACTAACACATAATTGTATTAATGTAGCTGCAATTGGTGCTAATATAGCAACAGCTAGTCCTGCCATAATATTTCCGTAATCGTCATCGCCACCAACAAAAAATACGCCATATTTACCAATACTTGCTATTAAAGTAATTGCTCCAGCAATACCTGCAACTATTGAGCTAATTAGAATATCTGAATTTTTAATATGTCCTAATTCATGAGATAAGACGCCTCTTAATTCATCTTCATCCAATAAATTTAAAAGTCCTGATGTAACAGCCACAACAGCATTATTTTGATTCCTTCCAGTTGCAAATGCATTAGGATCATTACTTTGTATTACAGCTATTCTAGGTTTTTTTATATTTGCTCTATTAGCTAAATCACTTATAATTCTATGAAGATTTGGTGATTCTTGTTCTGATACGATTCTAGCATTATATGATCTGACGGCAATTTTATCTGAATTATAATATGAATAAAAATTCATTCCTAAAGCAATTAATAAACCAACAAATGCTCCTATATGCATATGTCCAAAGATATTGCCAATAATATTTCCAACTAGAACCATTATTACAGTTAGAACAGTTAATAATAACATAGTTTTTAAGTTTTCTAACATTTATTCAAGCCTTCTTATTATTTCTATCATTTTATTATCTAGCATGTTATATAATTTTTTTCATGAAATAATTACTTTCATTAAACATATATAATTAATAATATCTTTTTATAAATAATATAATTATAATTTACCGAGGTTTTAAATGACAACTGCATTAATAATGGCGGGAGGTAAAGGTACTCGCATGGATTTGGATTGTGAAAAACCAATGATTGAAGTTGATTCAAAACCCATGATTCAACATGTTATTGAAGCTTTACTTAGTTCAAAATATATTGATAAAATATTAGTTACTATAAGTCCAAATACTAATAAAACTAGAGAATTCATTAAAAATTTTCCTGTAACTCCTGTTGATACTTCAGGAATGGGTTATATAGAGGATTTATCTTATATTTTAACTAATAGGGATTATGTTGAAGAAGATGAAGTAGTCATGACAATAGTTTCAGATTTACCTTTTGTAACAGGTGAACAAATTGATGATGTACTAGAACACTATTATGAGAGAAAAAAACCTGCTATGTGTGTATCAGTACCTGAAGAATTATTTAAAAAATATAAAATAACACCTACTTTAGTTTATGAGGGTTTAGTACCATCGGGAGTTAATTTAGTATTGGCTAATGATAAAGAACAAGATCAAACAATTTATATTACAGATAATATAGAATTAGCATTTAATATCAACACAATTAATGATTTAAATTTATCCGAACATTATATTAATAGAAAATAATATATAACTAAAATAGTTACAAAGTTATATATAATTTAATTTAACAATATAATAATATTAGATAATGATTATCAAATGTCACAACAAAAAAAATCTAGGTGAACAATAAAATGGCTAATGAAAGGGAATTAATTAAAGGTGAAGAAAAATTTTGGGCTGATATCAAAGGATATCAAGTAGCAACTAATACTGCAAGAATTCTTGGAGAATTAGAAGAATTAACAATTGATGAGAAAACTGGTAAAATCACAGAGATAATCATTAAAACCGATATTGAAAGAAATGTTAATGTCAAAGGTGCAAGACGTGACGGTGAATTTTTAATTGTACCGTTTGGTAGAGTAGAAAAAGTCGGTGAATTTATAATTATCTCAGGATAAAAGGGAATAGATAATCGTTTGATTATTTAATTTTTAACTCTTTTTTTTAATATGTACTCCAATATAATACTACTTTTAGACATAATTACTAATTTTAAAAATAGTTATTTTAGGTTATGTATTATTATTTTGAAAAAAAATAGTGAAGTAGAAGAAAAGAGGAGTTTAACTTCCTTCCATACTTAAATCTATGAGTTTTTTAGTTGTTCTTGCTAATTCTTCAGGTAATCCTTTAATATCAATATCAAAGAATCCACGAACAATCATGGATGTTGCTTCTTCTTCAGTTAATCCACGTGCTGTTAAATATTGTATTTGATCTTCTGCTATTTTTCCTACAGCAGCTTCGTGTGATAATTCCATATTTATAGTATCACATTTTAATTCAGGAACAGAATATATTTTTGAATTTTCTGATAAAACTAATCCCATACATTCAATATGTCCTTTTACATGAGGAGAAACACCATGCATATCTCCACGAGTATATATTGTAGATTCATCATGTGAAATTGCTCTTGTAATCATCTCAGAAGATGAATTTTCTCCAGTTAATATTGTTCTTGAACCTTGATCAATAATTGAATCTCCATGACCTTCAAGTATAGATTGGAAGAAAGCTCTTGAATTTTTTCCATTACAATAAGCTGTTGGATATGCTTGTATGTTTTCAACAGGTTTTGCTAAAATATAATTTGACACATAAGTTGCATCATCTTCAAGAATTACTCCGGTTCTTGGTCTAACATCAACATGGTTATCCCAGTTATGTACCATTGTAAAGTTTATCGTTGAACCTTTTTTTAAGAAAAATTCACTTACACCAATATGTGCAGCACTATCTACATGAGATGCAGTGGAACATCCGTTAATAATATTTATTCTTGAATTTTCTTCAGCAATAATTATATTGTGTGCAGTTTGTATGGTATCTCTATCTCCAATGAACATACAAGCTTGGACAGGTAAGTCTAATTTAACTCCAGGTTCTGCTCTTATGAAATATCCACCTAATTCACCTAATTCAGCTTTTGCAGTATATTTATCTGCATCTACTTGTACTGCAGTCCAAAGATAATCACTAAGCCAATCATGTTTTTCAAGTGCTTCTGGAACACTCATAATTTCAACACCATCATACATATTATTTTCAAATACTGGTGTTTGATCTTTTTGTAAAAATGATGCTGATCTATTTTCTTCATCAGGTTCTACTCCAACACTTTGTAAAACTTCTTGATCTTTTTTATTTAATTCACTTAAAGAATCTATTTTTTCATGTTGGTCAATTGAATCTTGATCATATTCTTCTAAATCTACATCAAGACCAATAGCAGCCTCTTTATTAATTGCTTTTTCAGCTTTTTCTTTAAATGTACTCATATTATACATCTCCAAATCCTGAAGTTCTAATATCTTCCATTATTTCTTTCGGTTTGCCTGTTCTAACTATTTTTCCATCTTTCAATATATGTGCATGGGTCGCATCCACAAAATTAAGAATGTATCCTAAATGGGTGATGAGTAATCCACCTTTTTTACCATCTTCTTTATCATGATCTAATAATGTATTTATTTCTTTTGATACTAATTCTACATTTTCTATATCTACACCACTATCAGGTTCATCAAACATGATAAAATTTGGTTGTTGTGCAAGTAATTGGAGTAGTTCTGATCTTTTAACTTCTCCTCCAGAAAATCCTAAGTTAACATCTCTTTCTAAGAATGATTCATTTAATTTTAATCTTTCGCCTAATTTCACTACTTTTTCATTTACTTCTTCATCACTTAGTTCTGCGAAATGTTTTTTGGTTTCAATGGTTAAAAGATCTTTTAATTTTACTCCAGTAATTGCAGGGGGATTTTGGAAAGTTACTCCTAATCCTAAAGCAATTCTTTCATGTGTACTTAATTTTGTAATATCTTGATCTTTATAAATTATTGTCCCATTTGTGACTTTATAATTTGGAAATCCTAATATACTCATAAATAATGTACTTTTTCCAGCTCCGTTTGGTCCAAGTAATACATGAGTTTCTCCTTCGTTAATAGTGAGATTTACTCCTTTTAAAATTTTTTTTCCTTCTACTTCTACTTCTAAATCGGATATTTCGAGTAGCATATAATCACCATTTAATAAATAAATTAACATTATTTAAAATATTTTATAACACTAATCTTTTTATAATTATTAATATTAATATTGTTATATAACATTGTTATATTATGTTAATATTTATTAAAATAGTTTTAGTATTATTAATATATAATGTCATTTCAAATTTCAACACTTGTTATCAAAAAAAAAAGGATTACTATTATTTTTCTAAAAATTCATTATAATTATTTTAGGTTAACCTAAAATATTTCGTTTTTGGGCACTTGTTTTCTGAAAATA
Organism: Methanosphaera stadtmanae; assembly: GCA_015062815.1. Classification (GTDB taxonomy): domain Archaea; phylum Methanobacteriota; class Methanobacteria; order Methanobacteriales; family Methanobacteriaceae; genus Methanosphaera; species Methanosphaera stadtmanae_B. Next base: position 34,463 of record SUTP01000003.1, read on the forward strand.
ATAAAATCTTTTAAAAATCTTTAAAAAATCTATAAAAATTTTAAAATCCTTATTTTTCAATTTTACATACTTCAATATTTATTAGAAAACTATGAATTTTTTACTCATTATATTTAAACTTAATGGTTTATTTTTTGAAACAACCTTTATAATAATATTAAAGTTAAATAATACATGTACATTGTTTTAGTTTGTACATTTTATTAATATTGTACTATTTAGGATTAGTACAATTAAACACGTGTTTGAATATTAATATTAAAATGTTAAATTATTCAAAAAGTTAAATCATGTTTTATAATAGGAGGAAACATAATGGCTGATGAAGATATTAAAATAGTCATGTTCTGTTGTAATTGGTGTTCCTACGGTGGAGCAGATACAGCAGGTACATCAAGGATGCAATACCCACCTAACATAAGAGTTATTAGGGTAATGTGTTCTGGAAGAATCGAACCTCAATTTGTTCTTAAAGCTTTAAGAGAAGGAGCAGATGGTGTATTTGTAGCAGGATGTCACTTTGGTGACTGCCACTATGATGCAGGAAACTACAAATTAGCAAGAAGAATGAACTTAATCTACAGATTATTAGATGAACTTGGACTCGAAGAACAAAGAGTACAACACGACTGGATTTCAGCTTCCGAAGGTGAAAAATTCGCAAACACTGTAAGAAGAATCACCAAAGAAATTGAAGAATTAGGTCCTTCACCACTTAAAGCAGCTATAGCTCAGGAGGAATAAGTTTATGGCAGATAAAAAAAGAATAGGAACAATGTGGTTAGGTGGATGTTCTGGATGTCACATCGCTTTAACTGATTTACATGAATTATTATTAGACGTTGTAGAAGTAGCAGAATTCGAATTCAGTCCTGTATTAATGGATACAAAATATGATGAAATTCCACACATGGATCTCATATTAATTGAAGGTGGAATCCGTAACGACGAAAACAGAGAATTAGCTGAAGTATTAAGAGAAAAAGCTGATTTTGTTGTTGCATACGGAACTTGTGCAGAATTCGGTGGAATACCTGGATTAGGTAACTTACACACAGTACAAGAATTAGAAGAAGAAGCATACTTAAATTCATGCAGTACTATAAATGAAGATGGAATAATTCCTAGCGAATCTGTACCTCACTTAGAAAGCAGAGTAAGACCATTATCTGATGTTATTAAAGTAGATGCAGCTTTACCTGGATGTCCTCCAAAATCCGAAGTAGTTGCAGAAGTTGTTATCTCATTAGTAAAAGGTGAAATTCCAGAAATACCTGACAACAACCTTTGTGATGTATGTGAAAGAGAAAAACCACCTATGAGTATGGCTATGGACACAATTAAAAGACCATGGGAAGTTGGAGAAACTGATAAAGATTTATGTTTAGTACCTCAAGGTATCATATGTCTTGGTCCTGCAACACGTCCATTATGTGGTGCACAATGTCCATCAGTAGATACTCCATGTAGAGGATGTTACGGCCCTACTGATAAAGTATTAGATGCTGGAGCAAAAATGATAAGTGCTATTGGATCAGACTTCGGTGTAGAAAATGATAAAGAAATTGATCCTGAAGAAGTAGCAAATCAAATTGAAGATATTGTAGGAACTTTCTATACATACACTTTAGCATCAGCTTTAATCCCATTAAAACTTAAAAACTAATTATTTTTATAGGAGGAAAATAAATGGTAGAATTAACATTAGAACCTGTAACAAGAATTGAAGGTCACGCAAAAATCACAGTTGATCTTGATGAAGAAGGAAATGTAAAAGATACAAAATTACATGTTATGGAATTCAGAGGATTTGAAAAATTCTTACAAGGTAGACCTATTGAAGAAGTTCCTAGAATTGTACCTAGAATTTGTGGTATTTGTGATGTACAACACCACTTAGCTGCAGCTAAAGCATGTGACCAAGTATTTGGATATGAAGATGATAACATCTATCCAACAGCTTACAAAATGAGAGAAATTATGAACTGGGCATCTGTAATGCACTCACACACATTAAGTTTCTACTTCTTATCAGCACCTGATTTCATCGGCGGAAAAGATAGAAAAACTAGAAATGTATTCCAAATTATTAATGATGCACCAGAATTAGCTAAAAAAGCATTAGCTTTAAGAAGAAATTCACAAGATATTGTAACAGCTATCGGTGGAAGACCAATTCACCAAGTATCCAACACTCCTGGTGGAATTACCACAGTATTAACTGATGAAGAACAAAAAGAAAACTTATTAAAAGCTAAAGAAGCTTTAGAATTATCATTTGATACATGGGAAGCAGCTGGACCAATCTTTGAAGAAAACATGGATTTAATTAAAACATTAGGTTATGTTGAAACTTACCACACTGGTTTAGTAGATAAAAAAGATGGTAGTTGGGACATGTACAACGGTAATGTAAGAATGGTTGATAAACAAGGAGAACTTTATGCTGAATTCGCATCTCAAGACTATACTGATTACATAGCTGAAGGTGTAAAACCATACTCCTGGTTAAAATTCCCTTACATTAAAGAATTAGGATACCCTGAAGGTGTTTACAGAGTAGCTCCTCTATCAAGAATTAATGCATGTACAAAAATGCCAGATGCAGCACCAAAAGCTCAAGAATTATTAAATGAATTCAGAGCAAACTTCGGTAAATGTCCACAAGAAACATTATTATTCCACCCAGCAAGACTTATTGAATTAATCGCATCTGCTGAATTAGCAGTTGATGGTCTTGAAGGTGATTTAAGTGGTCAAAAACGTCCTGAAGCAATTGATCGTGAACAAATCACTGGTGAAGGTGTAGGTATTGTTGAAGCATCAAGAGGTACTTTGACTCACCATTACCAAACTGATGAAAATGGTTTAGTAACCAAAGCAAACATTGTTGTAGCTACCGTACAAAACAATCCTGCTATGGAAATGGGTATTCAACAAGTTGCTAACACTTACATTAAACCTGGAGTAGAAGTTGATGATAAAATCTTCAACTTAATGGAAATGGTTATTCGTGCATACGACCCATGTCTTTCCTGTGCTACTCACCAATTAGACACCCAAATGAGATTATCTACTGTAGAAGTATATGATCACATGGGTAACTTAGTAAAAAAAGTTGAATAGCTAAAAAAATTAAATTTCGTTAGAAATTTTGTAAGATAAAGAATATATAATTCTTTATCATTTCTTTCGTTTACATGATGAAAGAAAATGTTAGGGTTTCATATCTTTTGAACTAATTATGACTAAAATAATACAAACGGGACATAGTTTAACCTAGTATAAGTTTTTACTTAACTAAGGTTTTCTATGATTTCATTTTTTTATACTATTTTTAATTAAATTTTATTTTTACTATTTTTAAATAAATCAAATAATTTTATATAAAATATTCTGATTATTTCATTTTAAAGAATTTGATTTAACTAATAAAATTATTTTTTTCTTTAAAAAAAGTGTATTATTAGACTATAATCATAGTCTAATTGTCCAAAATTTGGGAGTTATTTTCTTTTTGAACACAAGCTAACTAATTAATTATTGTTTGGTAGAATATTATTTTCATGTACTGTATATAATTGTAATATTTTTTTAATCAAAAGTATTACATAAATTGTATAAAAAAATTTTTTTAATCCTATGATGTGAAGATATTAAAATAATGCTTAGTTCATACTTTTTGTATATTTTTTATTACAGTACATATTATTATATATACAGTCTAGTATATATACTTTATAATTTTTTTTTTGAATAGTTATTATCTAAAGATAAGTTAATATAATAATTAATAAGTAAGCAGAAATTCAATAAATGAATGATGGTATAAGTGGGCTCAGACTACTTCCTAGTAAAATCAAAGAACTATTACAGACAAATAAAAATATTAGTTAATTAATATTCTAATTAATTATAATAATAAATGTTTTTTATTTTTTGATTTGAACAAAGGCGGAATCTTCTTATTGTTTAAGAAAAAAAATATACTATTTTTTTGTAGTAATACTTTTTTTATCTAAAATAATTTATGCCAAGTTTCATTGTGGGATTATTTGCATATGGGTTTAAATAGTAACTATACATTAGTGATTATTCTATTTATTACATGAAAATATTTTAATAATTTATTATTTTTTCAATATTTCTATTTAAAATTTGAATAATTAATAAATTAATATCTTTTAAGTAATAATTGTTCAATATTAATGTGTTATAAAATTATAAAAAAATTAAGAGATATTATCAATTTAATTTTAATTTATTTAATTTAAATTGTTTTTTTAGCTTGTTGCTTTGGATTAAAAAATCTTTAGATGTATTTAAATATGTTTATTCTTTTAAAAACATTTTTAAACATAATTTAAGTTAATATAATGTTTATTTTTTTAGTTAAAATTTAAAAACATTTATATTATTCATTAAGCATATATTTTAATTGTAAGAATATTTATTCAAATACATAGAGTATTACAAAATATTCGGTAATGATAATTTGTATTACTTCATGATTGTATGTACTGATAACAGTTAATACACCTAATAAGTATAATTATCAATATTTATTGGTTTTTGGAGTATTATACTATTACTTAGGAGTATTTTTTCTTTGTATAAATATTTGAGCACAAGAAATGATAGAAAATGTATTTTTAGATAAGTTGGAGAATTATATTTTGTAATATTTTCACTTTAATGATCACATTATTTATTATGTTATAATTGTATTTTTGCCAACGGATACAATTAGTAAAATAACTTAATATTTGTGAAATTAATTACAATTAAATTGATTACCCGGAATGAATATAAGAATTCATTTCTTAATGAATTTTATTTAAGAGGTGTACATATAAATGCCAACATATGAAGACAAAATAGATTTGTATGGGGTAGATGGAAAACTTTTAGATGAAAACGTACCTCTAGAAGCAATCAGTCCAGTAGTAAACCCTACAATAAAAAATATGATACAAGAAATTAAGCGTTCTGTTGCTGTAAACCTTGCAGGAATAGAAAAATCATTAGCAAATGCAGCTTACGGTGGAAAAGCTAATTTTATTCCAGGAAGAGAATTAGAATTAGATATCGTAGGAAATGCTGATGCTATCGTCGAAAAAATGGACAAAATGCTCAAAGTTAGTGCAGATGATGATTACAACTCAAGAATCATGAACGGCGGTAAACAAGTATTAGTTCAAGTACCTTCAGAAAGATTAGAAATTTCTGGTGATTACTCTGTTGCACCATTAGCAACGGGTTCAGCATTAATACAAGCTATTCTTGATACTTTTGACATCAACAAATACCAAGCTACTGAAATTAAAGCAGCAGCTATGGGTGGATACCCACATAACGTAAAAATGGGTGGAGCAATCACAACCTTATTAGGTCAAACAACTCACCTTGAAGGTTTAGGTTACAGTTTAAGAAACATTGGTGTAAACCACATGGTAGCTATTACAAAGAAAAATACTCTTAACTCAATAGCATTAGCATCCATCTTAGAACAAACCGCAAACTTCGAAATGGGTGACGCTATCGGTGCATTCGAAAGAGGTCACTTATTAGGTTTAGCTTACCAAGGATTAAACGCAAACAACTTAGTTTATGACTTAGTAAAAGAAAACGGTAAAGGTACTCTTGGAGACGTAGTTCTCGCAATAGTTGCAAGAGCACTTGATGATGGAGTAATCAAAGTAAAAGAAACATTACCATCCGGATATAACATATACGAACCAGTTGACTGGGCATTATGGAATGCATATGCAGCAGCAGGTTTAGTAGCTGGTACAATTGTAAACATCGGTGCAGCTAGAGCAGCACAAGGTATCCCATCAACTATCTTATACTTCAACGATATTTTAGAATATGAAGCAGGTTTACCTGGAGTAGACTTTGGTAGAGTAATGGGTACAGGTGTAGGTATGAGTTTCTTCTCTCACAGTATTTACGGTGGTGGAGGACCTGGTATCTTCAATGGTAACCACGTAGTAACAAGACACAGTAAAGGATATGCTATACCATGTGATGCTGCAGCTATGGCTTTAGATGCAGGTACACAGATGTTCTCTGTAGAAGCTACATCAGCATTAGTTGGTGAAGTATACGGTGCAGTAGACAACTTAAGAGAACCAATTAAATATGTAGCAGAAGGAGCTAGCAAAGTAAAAGATACACTCTAAATAGGAAGTTAAAATTATGTCTACAGAAGTAAAGGAAACTGAAGATTTAGAAATAATTAAAGCAACAGATGTTAAAATTTTTCCAGATAGAATTTTAAAACCAGCCACTACGGAAATTTTATTAAATCAGATTTTAGCATTAGATGGAATTTTAAGAGTTTTAATTAATGGAGACTCATTGCCTGATGTGGCTATGTATGGACCTGCAAAAGGTACAAAAGTTAATCATACAGATAGAAAGACTATAAATGTTAAAGGTAATGATGTACCTTTACGTGTATCTGTAGGTGAGATAATATTAACAGTTAATTTAGACAATCTTGAAGATTTTGTAGAAGAAGTCAATGAAATTCTAGATCAAACCTTAAATTTTGGTTATGATTTAAAAGTCGGAATATTTACAAAAACTCGTACATCTGTTTCAGATTATATGAAATATGGTAAAGATTTCGAAGACAGAATTGATGCAAGACTTATTGGATTAGTAGATCCTAATGCAAAATCAGCCGATACTATAAGATATATTAGGTGATTGTAAATGGCATATGAAGCACAATTTTACCCTGGTAGTAGTGTTATAGCAGAAAATCGTAGAAAACACTTAAACCCAGATTATGAACTTAAAAAATTAAGAAGCATAGCAGATGATGATATACTTAAACTTTTAGGTCACAGAAACCCAGGAGAAGGTTACAAAACAGTACACCCACCTCTTGATGAAATGGACTTTGAAGAAGATGCTATGAAAGACTTCGTTGAACCAATTGACGGAGCTAAAAAAGGACTTCGTATTAGATACGTACAATTTGCAGATTCAATGTATAACGCACCTGCACAACCTTATGACCGTGCAAGATCATACATGAACAGATTCAGAGGAGTAGATACAGGTACACTCTCAGGAAGACAAGTTATCGAAATGAGAGAATCTGACCTCGAAGAAACAGCAAAACTTTTAATTGAATCCGAATTCTTCGATACTGCTAAAACAGGATTAAGAGGAGCAACAGTACACGGACACTCCTTAAGACTCGATGAAAATGGATTAATGTTTGATGCATTACAAAGATATGTATTTGACGAAGAAAAAGGTCAAGTAGTATATGTAAAAGATCAAGTTGGATTAGAACTTGACGAACCAGTTGAAATAGGAGAACCATTACCTGAAGATGAACTCAAGAAAATCACTACTATCTACAGAACAGATAATATTGGTTTAAGAGATGATGAAGAAGTAATTAAAGTTGTTGAAAATATACACTTCGCAAGAACTGATGGTGGATATGGTTTAGAAGTTTTCAATAAAGATTTACAAGCTAAATTAGGTGGTAACTAATGGATACCGAGAAAAAATTATTCTTAAAGGCTTTACAAGAAAAATTTGATGAAGACCCTACAGAACAACACACTAAATTTTACTGCTATGGTGGATGGGAACAATCCGCAAGAAAAAGAGAATTCACAGAATTAGCAGAAAAAGCTATGGAAGAACGTGGCGGCGTTCCATTCTATAACCCTGACATAGGTGTACCTCTTGGACAAAGAAAATTAATGGCATACCAAGTATCAGGAACTGACACATATGTTGAAGGAGATGACCTTCACTTTGCAAACAACTCTGCTATTCAACAATTAGTAGATGATATTAAAAGAACAATTATTGTAGGTATGGATACTGCTCACGGTGTACTTGAAAACAGACTTGGTGTAGAAGTAACTCCTGAAACAATAAACGAATACTTAGAAACAATCAACCACGCACTCCCTGGAGGAGCAGTTGTACAAGAACACATGGTTGAAGTAGACCCTGGATTAGTTACAGATTCTTATGCATTAGTATTCTCAGGTGACGATGATTTAGTAGATCAATTAGATCAAAGATTTGTTATTGATATTAACAAAGAATTCCCTGAAGAACAAGCTGAAACACTCAAAAAATACATAGGTAAAAAAACTTACCAAGTAAACCGTGTACCTACTTTAGTAGTACGTGCATGTGACGGAGGTACAACCTCAAGATGGTCTGCTATGCAAATCGGTATGAGTTTCATTTCTGCTTATAAATTATGTGCAGGAGAAGCTGCTATTGCTGATTTCTCATACGCATCCAAACACGCAGATGTAATCTCCATGGCATCAGCTATGCCAGCAAGAAGAGCAAGAGGACCAAATGAACCTGGAGGAGTTACCTTCGGTGCATTCTCTGATATGGTACAAACCAGCAGAACTTCAGATGATCCTGCAAAAGTAACTTTAGAAGTTATTGGAGCAGCATCCCCATTATACGACCAAGTATGGTTAGGTTCATACATGTCTGGTGGTGTAGGATTCACTCAATATGCTACAGCAGCATACACAGATGAAATCTTAGACGACTTCATTTACTATGGTAAAGACTATGTAGAAAGTAAATATGGATTATGTCAAGCTGACGTAAACTCTGAAGTAGTAAGAGACATTGCAACAGAAGTAACCTTATACGCATTAGAACAATACGAAACCCCTGCAGTATTAGAAGACCACTTCGGTGGATCACAAAGAGCTTGTGTAGCTGCAGCTGGTGCAGGTTGTTCAGTAGCATTCGCAACTGCTAACTCTAACGCAGGAGTAAACGGATGGTACTTAAGTATGTTATTACACAAAGAAGGTCACAGCAGATTAGGTTTCTATGGTTACGACTTACAAGATCAATGTGGATCATCCAACTCACTTGCAATTAGAAGTGACGAAGGTCTTATTCACGAATTAAGAGGTCCTAACTACCCTAACTATGCAATGAACGTAGGTCACCAACCTGAATACGCAGGTATTGCTC
>SUTP01000144.1 GCA_015062815.1 Methanosphaera stadtmanae
AATTTTATATTATCTAGTTAATTTTATACATAAAATCTACCATCATTTGGTGATCTATGAGATGATAGCCCTCTTTTTATTGAAGTTGCTCTATGAGATAAACTTCTTTTAACAGTGGAGAAAGCTTCTGGAAATTTTTGTTTCATACCTTCATAGGTACTTGGACTTTTCTTTTTCAGTAAGAGTAAACCAACACCAGCAGCTCCGATACAACCACCACCAATAGCAATGATACCAATAGTAGTATCTATATTGCTTTTCTTATTTTCAGGTTCCTTTTCCTTATTATTATTAGAAACAGTTGATGAGGATATTTGAGATGGAATAGTGGAGACTTGTGTTGGAACTGTATTAGTAATTGAATTGAATGTAGCAGTAGCTTGATTAGTATTATTAATATCATTTGGTAAATTCTTAGCTGGTAAAGTTTTTACAGGTAATGTATTGATGTTATCTGGTAAAGTCTTTGTATCATTAGTGATTCCATTATCAATTGATGGTGGTAAAGTCTTTGTATCATTAGTGATTCCATTATTAAATGATGGTGGTAAAGATTTTGTATCATTAGTGATTCCATTATCAAATGATGGTGGTAAAGATTTTGTATCATTAGTGATTCCATTATCAAATGATGGTGGTAAAGATTTTGTATCATTAGTAATTCCATTATTATATTTTGGAAGTAATGTCTTAGTATTACTAGTGTAATTTGGATTTACTGGTAAAGTTTTTGCATTATTAGTAATTCCATTATTATATTTTGGAGGAAAAGTCTTCGTATTACTAGTGTAATTTGGATTTACAGGCAAAGTTTTGACATTATTAGAGTAACCAGAATCAACAACTGGTAAAGTTTTAGAATTGGAATAATCTATATTAATTGGAATTGTTTTAGTGTTGGTGTAACCTGGATTGGCTGGAGTAGTTTTAATGTTAGAATAATCTATATTAATCGGAAGAGTCTTTGGATTACGAGTGATGGGAAGAGTTTTAGTTGTGACTCTCTTAGGTGGGAATTTAGTAATATATCTAGTGGTGGTTGTTCTAGTTGTAGATCTAGTAGTCCATCTAATTATTGATCTAGTTGTTCTAGTTGTTGTTCTTGTTGTTGATCTGATAGTAGAACTAGTAGTAGATCTAGTAGTAGATCTAGTAGTCCATCTAGTTGTTGATGATCTAGTAGTAGATCTAGTTGTAGATCTAGATGAAGTAGTTTTCCTTGAAGTAGAAGAATCATAATTATCACTCTTTCCAGAAGAAGAGAATTTAGCAGAATTATGACTACTAGAAGCTAAACTTCTAGCATTTGAATCGAATGTAGAAATGAATGAATCTTCAGACATACCAAGTTGGCTAGATACACCACTAACACTGTTATAAAATGGACCAGCTAATCTTTCACCATTTTTAGTATAAATACCCCAAATAATCTTACCAGTACCCTTAATATGTTCACGAAGTTCTCCAAATGCAGTTTTTGATAAATCGAGATGATATTTAGAACATGAACTACATGAATCAACAACAACAGCTCTGGCTATATATATTCAATAGTAATTAATTACATATAATATTTATAATTGCATAATAAATATAAATATTTATATATTAGACATACAATATTCAATAAGAACATTTTTTTTTTTAATAAAAGAAAAAAAAATTAAAAGAATAAAATAAAATAAAATAGTAATTACAAATAAACAAATTAATTTATTTAATTATACCTAATTTATCAGATTTGTTACCATCGGCCATCATGTAAACTGCGTAATGACCACAATAATCATCATAATGAGATAATTTAGTACTCTGAATATTTAATGTTTATTTTAATTATAATTCAATTTTTTTTATAGTATTAATAATTTATGCATTTTAGTAAAATATAATATAATATTTATTAATATAAGACAAATTAAAAATATTAATAAATCAATAAATCAATACTATCATTATATATATAAATACTTACTAAAGCAGCAAAGTGTGATGGAAGATTGTCATCATCAAATTGTGGACAAGAGGGTCTTCTTTGAGCTGAACATTCTTCTGGACAACCATAGAAAGTCATTTCATTATCTGCTTCACCTCCACTAGCATACACAGAAGCAAATGTACAAACTAATAGTGTAATTATATTATATAATTTCATTGTTTTATATAAATTCTAATATATTATTGAAAATTATAAATAACTAAAAAAATAATGTGGAATAATATTTATATTGATGTTTTTTAAATTTGTTCTTATTTAACAAGTTATTTTAATTAATTTATATTAGATTAATTTTTATTTTTTATTTTTATTATTTTATATTATATTTTTTTTATTTTTTATAAAATTTTCATACTTTTTGAACCTTTTTATACAAAATACCAAAGAATCAAATATGTTTCTTTTTTACAAAAAAAATTTTTTTAATAATATTTATTAAAAAAAGATTATATTTTTTTTTTGTTGAAATTATCTTAGTCCCCATTTATATGTATTAAAATTATATTGATTTAATAAAAAAAAACTAATTGAATAGATTTAATATTAAAAATTAATATTTTGTGTTACAAACATAATTTTAATTTTAATCAATAGAAATATAATAGAAAGGATAGAATAAACATCATAATATATAACAGAATTATAATTTAAAATTAAATATAAAATTA
>SUTP01000004.1:0-29164 GCA_015062815.1 Methanosphaera stadtmanae
ATTATACCTACTATACCAAGAATGATTCCATAAAATGCATCGGTTAAACAGTAACCGAAGAAAAATGGGAAACAAAATGCCATGATTATTGTAGGATCTAAATCTTTATAGTTAGGTGTTGAATACATGTTAACAAAAAGTTCATAAGGTTTTGCAAAACCAGGGTTAACTTGTTTTACTGGTACTTCATTATTATCGATTTCTTCTTCTGAAGGATCTTCTACTTCGATAACACTATGTCCATCAGTAAGTTCATCAATTAAAGATACTGCTTCATCAACATCATCTTTAGGTACCCAAGCTTTAAACAATTTGGTACTTTTTGTTTCACCGAAATAGGAATATATTTCAGTACGTTCTTTTTCAATTTCTAACTGCTCATTAATTACAAGTAAGTGTTCTTTTGAACGTTGACCTACTGCATTAATATCTTTTAAACATTCTTTTCTTTCATTTTCTAATTCATCAAGTTTTGATTGAGATGCTTCAATTATTTCATTAGATTTTCCACTTAAACCGCTGACATCTAATTTTTCTAATTCTAAGCGTCTTAAAACACCTGATATATCTTCTTCAAATTCGTTAGAACATACAACTACTATAGGTACAAAAGTTTCATCTCCACCATCAATAGAATTACCTTCGATGAGTTCAAATTCGTCTGTAACTTCTTCAATACCAGATTTAGCTTCTGATAAATGTCCTGCTGGTAATTTACCACAAATTACTTTTGTATGTTTAGTATCTTGTAAATAAGCAAAATCAATATCAAAGCTTTGTAATTGAGTTGCAACATTTAAAGAATCATTATATTTTGATTTTTCAGAACCAATTTCATTCATACGTGATTCAATTGGACTGAGAACATTATCAACCTTAGTGATGACTTCTTCAGCCTTATCTGCTAATTCCTCAGATGTTAGATTTTCTACATCTTTAGGATGAATTTCTTTAGGGCTGATGAAACCTTTAATAACATCCACCATACTTTTTGATTGCTCTGCAGATTTCAATGTATCTAAAATACTATTAGATTTCATTGATAATGAAGATATTCTGCTAGCAATGGGATCTTGTTTAGATACATCTAAGTCTTTATATATTTCTTCTTCCTGAATTGCATCGGATAAATTTTCTATTTGAATATATCCTTTTTCATGGAGAACATCAATAGTTGGCTTAGTGTATTTATTCAAGGTTACTATGCTTAATTTTTGCATTCTTGCTGTCCTAAACATAGCCATCCCTTTACAATACAGTTTCGATTATTACTTCAGCTGCACTGTCAACATTATTTTCAGATCCTCTAAGAGAATTTTTAATGTTTTTTTCAGATTCATTTGTAATAATAGTAGCTTCTTTACCAGCTTCGTCTTCTTTAGCTAATAAAATATGTTTAGCTTCTTCTTGTGCTTCAAGTTTAGCTGCTTCTACAGCAGAATCTGCGTTAGTACGAGCTTCTTGGATCATTTCAGTTGATTGTTTATTTGCGTTTTCTATTAAACTATCAGCATCTGATTCTGCTTTACGAATAGAAGCGATAGTTTCAGAAATATCTGCCATTATAAATCACCTTTTATATGATCATTTTAATTTATATTTTTTTATGGATTAGACTAATTAAATCAAATATTATTTTAATAAATATTCATATCCAATTTTAATTAGAATAATTATATTTAACTAATTTTTAACAGTAATATCGTCAGATTAACTAATTATCACCCCAATATAGACATGAGAACTAAAAATTTAACTTAGCTAAAACAGTTTAACCATGAAAAATTTTTATCAGTTCATAAAATTATATCTTATAAAGATATATATGTGTATTTATTAGTTATATAATTTTACAGATATTATCAAATAAACTAATAAGTCAAATAAAAAGAATTAGTTTTAAACTAGAAAAAAAATATTTTAAAAATTTTAAAATATTAAAAAGAAAAAAAATAGAAATTATTTTTGTAAAATTTGATCAGCACCTGTTTCAATTCTTATTATAGGTTTTGATAGATGACGTCTAGCTTCTGTTGGTACTTCATAAAAACCTACTTTAATATCATCTCTTTCAATAGGTTCTTTGATTTTATCACTATTTCGAAGGATTGTACCACATTTAGGACATTTAAATCCCTTATTTTTACCTGCAGATTTCATACGCTTACCACAACCACATACAGGATTTAAATATTTGTAAATAGTTGCTATTTTGTTTAATTTGAATTTTTCAATGTTTAACGTATGATTTTCATTTAGTCCACCATATATCGTTAATTCATCACCCACAGATAATTTTCGAACAATATTTCTAAATGTTTTAGTTGGTTCAAAAGCAGCACATTCAATTTCATCAGTACCATCCGTAACTTTAAAAAAGACATGTCCTCCTTTTATATCATGAGGATTTTCAGATACAATTGCATCAAATTTATAACAACTTGTATTAACCATGTCTTTTATTTTAAACCCTGATTGAATATGCATATCAGTATGCTGATTAGTTCGGAAAATACAATAATCAGAAATTTTTTCTTCTGAAATAACCAAACTATGTGCTTTTTTTACTATTTCAGGATTATTACCCCGTATACCATATAATACAGGACAAGGAGTATGTGGTTCTATAGCAGTATATTCTCCTTCAATATCAATATTATCAAAAGTATCAGGATAAGTTTCTTCATTCATTTTATATATACTATCCTCATTAAGTTGTCGCTTTGTTCCAATATTCTCAGGCATTCTATAAGCCAATAATTCAAAAGTTTCATCAGTTAATTCTAAGGAAATAGCAGCTATAGAACCAATAATACCTCTTCCTTTTTTAAATTTATATATACGTGCACCTATTTCTTTAGCAAAATCCTCTGCATAATCTATTGTATATATTTTATATATTGCATTTATTGCATAATCCTTCATTTCTTGTGTTATTTCACCCTCATAAAATACAACACCAGGATTAGTATTAACACCATCAAACATAGAATATTTTTCAACATTATCCAAAACTATTTTTTCAACCTTATTTACATCATTTCTATCATTTAACTCTATAACAAAAGATAAAGCACCATTTCCCCTAGTTTTATATCGTGCAAATGGATTTAATCTTATGAGTCTAGGATAATTTAATGGTTTAATACCTATTTCATTTAACTTGTTTAGTATTATACAGGTCAAATATGTTGTACACATACCTTCTGCTGAATCCGTATCATCAATTCCTACATGTAATTTAATTTTACTTTCTTTATTCAATTTACAACTTCCAATAAATATGATATTTTCTTATATAATTATTTTATTTATAAAAAATATATAATATATTATGAAATTAGATAATTCAATTATAACAAGGGAAACTATTATAAATGACATTAATCAGTTATTATTGTCTTTTGGTTACAGAACATCTGATATTTATGATAGAAGTTGTTTTGATATACTTGCTAGAAAAGATGATATTTTGATTATATTAAAAATATTAGTCAATATTGATAGTTTAACTCCTGTACAGGCAGAAGAATTATCTAAAGTAGCTGGAACATTCCTTGCAAGTCCTATTATTATTGGTATAAAATCAAAAAATAATTATCTTGAAGATGATGTTGTTTATGAAAGATATGAAATACCATCTGTATCTCCACAAACACTTTGTGATTGTATTGTAAATGATATACATCCCGAAGTTTTTGCAAAACGAGGAGGATATTATGTTAAAATTGATGGTAAATTATTAAAAGAATTGCGTGAAAAAAATGATTTGTCACTTAAAGAATTAGCTGATCTTACTCATGTTTCACGAGAAACAATATACAAATATGAACAAGGTAATTCACAAACATACCCTGAAACAGCTTTAAGAATTGAAAGCATATTAGGTAAACCAATAACATTATCTGTAAATATACTTGAAAATGAACAAATAAACCAATTAGATAATGTAATTCAGGAACCAAGAGAACTTATTGAATTAGGTTATAAAGTTACTTCATCTAATAAAACTCCTTTTGATGCAGTATCTATCAAAGTTGAAGACACTGAAGAAATAGAAAAATTACGTCAAAAACTTGAAACGAAATTAGACGAAATAGAAAAAATTAGAAGTGAAATAAATAAACGAACAAAAAACAATGAATTATTAATAACAAATATGGAACGTAATCGTAACAAAAAAACCTTAGAAAATATTGCCAATAAAACAGATAACATAGCTTCAATTACAGGACATAATGCATTATTTGTATTAAAACATGAACAGACAAATGATTCTATCAAAAATATACCCGCCATATACACATGGGAACTAGAAAATATGGATAGTATTATTGACTTAAAAAAATTGATTGATGAAAGAAAAAAAGAAGATAGATGATTAATTTTTTACACTATTTATTATTTCAAAAGTTTCTTCAGCTTCTTCTTTATTAGCAACACCAACACAAACCCCATCAATATAATCAATATTTTTTAAGAAACCATAAGCTTCTTGTGGACTTAAAATACCTGTAGCTAAAGTTCTATTAGCAATAACTTTTTTATCTATTTTTTCAATCATTTGTTTAAAATTATTTCTATTTTCATCATCAAAAAAATTACAATCCATCATATAACCATAAAAATTTAATGGAATCATAATCGTATCAAAATAATCCTTAAGTGATGAATTAGTAAGTAATGGAATATTTTTAAAAGGTCTTCTAGTTTCAACTGCAGGAATATATCCAGCATCCCTTATAGTATCTAATGAATTTTTAATTGTATCATAATCCAAACTACATAAATAATTATCTAAATCTTCACCATCAAGTATAACTGTTTTTGTATCATAACCACTGAAAAGTTCTAAAGAAGAATTTAAATTATCCATATTTGATAATCCAAGAACTGACCATTTATTACCCTCTTTTTCTGAATTATTAATAGCTTTCTGTAAATCTTCATTAAGTTTAAGAGCAATATTATGCACATTCATTTCATATACTTTATCTATTACTTCTTGAATTGCTTCAGGATTATTAGAAAAATCAAGTTCATATATTCTTGATCTATGACCAAATTGATATCCTAATGTAAATGGTGAACAACCTAAAATAACTTCACTAAATGTCATTGAATCAAACCACCTAATTAATATTGAAAAAAATTATTGTGCTTAAGTTCATTTATATTTTACATATACTTATATTTATAATAAAAAACATAATCATTACTATTAAAAAGAGTATAATAAGATTAATCTTTAATAATCTTAAATTATTTTTATATATTTATTATCAAAAAAAATAGGAGATAAAGAATGCAAAAAGTTTTAATTGCAGATAAAATTAATGAAAAAGGTATAGACGTTTTAGAAGGAGTTGCTGAAGTTGTAAATAATCCAACAATTACTCCTGAAGAGTTACTTGAAACTATTGGTGAATACACTGGAATAATAATTAGAAGTAGAACAAAAATGACTAGAGAAGTCATAGAAAAAGCTAAAAACTTAAAAATTATTGCTAGAGCCGGAGTAGGAGTAGACAATGTAGATCTTGATGCTGCAACCGAACATGGTATAATGGTTGTAAATGCACCACAATCCACATCAATTACTGTAGCAGAACATGCAATGGGATTAATTTTATCATTAAGCAGAAAAATAGCCATAGCTGATGCTTCTGTTAAAGCAGGTAAATGGGAAAAAAGTAAATTCATGGGAATAGAAATTAGAAACAAAATCTTAGGTGTAATCGGAATGGGTAGAATCGGAAGTGAAGTTGTTAAAAGAGCAAAAGCTTTCGAAATGGATGTTATTGTATACGACCCATACATATCTGAAGAAGTTGCAGAAGATTTAGGTGTAGAAATAGTTGAATTAGATTATTTAGTACAAAATGCTGATGTAATGACAATTCACGTACCTTTAACTCCTGAAACCAAAGGATTATTATCAAAAAGAGAATTTGAAATGATGAAAGATACAGCAATTATCCTCAATTGTGCAAGAGGAGGAATAATTGATGAAACTGATCTTTATGAAGCATTAAAAGAAAAACCTGAACTTAAAGCAGGTTTAGATGTATATGAAAATGAACCATTGACAGACAGCCCTTTAACAACATTAGATAATGTAGTACTTACACCACATATCGCTGCATCAACTAAAGAAGCACAAAGAGATGCTGCTATAATAGTTGCTAAACAAGTTGCTGAAGTTATAAATGACGAAGTACCCTCCAATGTTTTAAATATGCCACGAGTTGATAATGAAACATTTCAAAGATTAAAACCATATTTCAAATTAACAAATATTTTAGGAAAAATATTAGTACAAACAACAAGTCCAAACATTAAAGAATTAAATATAGTATACAGTGGAAAAATAACTGGAAGAAGCAAAGAACCACTCACAAGAGAATTATTAAAAGCATTCTTAAATCCAATTTTAACAGAACCTGTTAACTCAGTTAATGCTAGGGCAATGGCAAAACAAAGAGGAATTTCATTAACTGAAGGAGAAACAGACAGTAACAGTAAATATGATGCAGTTATAAAAATCACTGTTAAAACAGATGATACAGAATCCACAATTGCTGGAGTAATTGAAAACAATATTCCTAAAATAATCGAAATTGATGGATATGAAGTAAACATGAGACCAGAAGGTTTAATGTCCATTATAAAATATGTAGATCTTCCAGGCACCATTGGAGTCATTGGCGGAATAATGGGTAAATACAATGTTAATATTGGTGAAATGCAAGTAGGAAGAAAAACTGAAGGTGGAGAAGCTGTAATGGTTCTTAAAGTTGATCAAGAAGTTACAGATGAAATAATTGTTGAACTTGAAAATACTAAAGATATTCATAGTGCAAAAGCAATACAAATATAAATACTTTAATTTAACCCCCATTTATACTTTTTTTAGTGATTAAATTAATTAAAAAATAGATAAAAAAAGAATTTATAATTCTTTACGTAAACGTTCATTTTCTTCTTTTAATTTCTGGATGTCAGCTTCCATCTGTTCAATTTCATCAGATAATTCTTCAGAACTTTTTCCATCAATAGACTCAGCTTCCATACTTTTAGATAAATTTTCAGGAGATTTTTTTACATTAAGTACAATTTCATCAATACTATCCCCAGGAGTTTGATCTGTTCTAACATCAACAATAATTTCATCACCTTCCTCATATTCTGGAGGAAGTGGCAACTCCTTGTTAATAATTTTTCCATTAGATTCTATTTGTAAATTAATCATGTATGCTTTATTATTTACTATTTCTGGATTTTTTATTTCTTTTTGATTATCATTTGACATACTATTATCTCCTATATTATCAGTGAAAGTTATGATTTTATTCGGACTATCTATTATATTTGGTTTTTCATTATTATTAATAGGTTCCACATCAATATAATTATTATCTGAAAAATTATCATAGGACACATCATTATTATTATTTAAATTTTCGTCTTCATCTAAAGCTTCTTCTTTTTCAAGTTCTGCTAATAATTCTTCATCAAATAATTCTTTATCAATGTCTAACTCATCCAAGTGTTTAATTTCTACTTCATCACCTAAATCTTTAATAACAAATGGGACTGGATTACCATAGGCATCATATGAACCAATAGAAAATTCACTATACGGTCTACATATAATCATATGAAAATATCCATTTTTACCAAAGAATGTTAAATCGGCATTTGAAGGCATATTACTTGGTCCGGGGTGACTATGAACTGAACCTACAGCACCTGTGGATAAGGGCATCATAAATGTTTGCATCACAGCACTAGTATTAGATGCTTGAAATGGTAAAAATATTAAACCTGTGATTTTTAAAATATTATCTTTAATTTTACCAGACAATAAAGCAACATATTCTTTAGGATCAGCATTTATAGCAATTTTTACTATCTCATCAATAACTTTCCTATCAATTTGTACTTCTTCAAATTTTTTATTATTACCTAACATTTTAGATAATATTTTATTAAAATCCATGTTATCCCTCGTTAATTACTTTTATTATTTATGTACTAGAAATAATTTGTTATATTTATTTAAATAGATTTAGTTCTAAATCAATATATGGTTTTGTTCTATATGATATGACTGTTTCATTTGTCTTTGGATTAATACCCTTGATTTCATATTCTTTTTTATATACGGCAAATCCTCTTTTTTGCCATGTTGGTACATGAGCAATATTTATTCCATTCTGGAAAAGTAAATCATGAACCTGATTTTTATTTAGTTTATATAATTTTTGAGCAGTAACGTCAGAATCATATGTTTTATTTAAAATAAACTGAGCATAACTATTCAAACAGTTTCTCCAAGCTTCATCTTGTCTCCATTTAAAATAATCTTTGATATGATTAGCTGTTGTTATTATTCTACAATCAAAGGAAACATTATCAAGCTCCGATAGATCTACCTCAAAATAATCAGCATTCATAAATAAATGTTTCATAAATGATCCTGCAACAAAAGAAGCAAATACAGAATCAATTTTTTCAATTCTACCATTAAATGGGACTGTTTCTAATAAAATATTTATTTCATCAGAAAACGTGTATATATATTTTGTACTGAATTCTTTCAATAAATCTTTTGATACTTCAATAAATATATCTCTAAGCCGGGAATCAAAAGGTTTTTCTAATTTCAATTTTTTTGTATAATTAGAAAATGAACGCCCATCAATACGTAAAATAAGAGGTAAATCTTTAATTGTTGTTAGATTAGAGTATTGTTCATATTTTTTCAAAAAATCCACCTATTAAAAAAGAGTTTGAATAAAAAAAAGGTGATAATAAAATTTAAACATTATGTTTAATTTAAGAACCTATCCTAATAGTTTTATTTAATTTATTCAAAAGACTGGCTGCAGAATATGCTGCTAAAGCACTTGTTTTAGGATTGTTAGAACTTGCATTATTAGATGTTATAGTTACCAATTCTCCGAAAGTACCTTTTAAATGAATTTCATGAGTATTTTGATTAATTTTAGAGTCAGCAATAATTTTAACATCCACATCTATACCTGAAGCTAAACTTAATGTTGAAGAAACATTAATATTCTTTGGAAACAATTTAACGGCTTCTGAAGCTTTACCATCAAATAAAACTCTTTCTTCACCTTCTTCTAAATCAACATCCAAAGATTCTGGAGGTTTACGTGTTGTTAAAGTAATTGATGTGATTTCACCTAATTGTGCAGCTTGTACTGTATCTATACCCGTAATTGCACCAGTCGGTAAATAAATATTAGCATTATTTTCCTTAGCTAATTGATACAATTGAGTATGTAATGATTTATCCATTAAAGCGCCAACACTCATTATTAAAACACTGACCCCCTTTTCAAGAATCTTAGGAACATTATTTTTAACTGCTACCTGGGCAGCTGATTCTACTATTAAATCAGTATTTTCTATTAATTCATCAAGTGTATGAGCAACTTTTGCACCTATTTTATCTGCTAAAATAAGCGCATTATCATCATTTAAATCATAATAATGTGTGACATTAACATCAATTTTACCTTCTAAAATAAAATCTGTAATACATGATGCTATAGCCCCACAACCCATTATACCTACATTCATATAAAGAATGACTCCTTATTCTCTTGGGGGTACATTTCTAACTCTTTTAGGAACTGGTTTTTTAATAGGTTTATTTTGTTGAACTTGCTGAGATTGTATTTGCTGTACTTGTGCTAATTTATTTTGATCAACAAGAATTATGTCACCTACAGCAGCAACAGTTTCAAATGGAATATCGGTTGTTTGTTCTACAGTTGCTACTGATTTTTCATCATCATCGTCTTGAAGTCTCATTGAATTAATTAAAACATCCCTTATTCCAATACTTCTATTATTATCAGCTAATGCTTTTGTTTTGAATAAAGAAATTCTTCCTTTTTTAATGTTTAATACGACATCTGTTACTTTTCCTATGTATTTTCCTTCTGTGTTGTAAATGCTTAAATCATAAAATTTTGATAAATTTACCATAGATTATCACCAATGCTGTGTTTTTTTTGATTAATTAATGAGATACAAGTAAATCCTAGTTTAATCCATTTAATCTACATTAATCAAAAATTATTAAATAATAATTTTTAGTCTATATATTCTATATTTAACTTAATATATAAAAATAACCATAATTTCCTAAAAAATTGATTAATATCTTTTAAACGATAATAATAAAAAGAATATAAAAAATAAAATAGATTAGATTATTATAAGTAAAAAAAGATTAATTATTATTTTATCAATTTTAAGAGGCAATTAATCATGTGGGATACTAGTAAAGATTATAGATTAAAAGTAGCAGAAAAATCAATAGAACAGTTTATAAGAGTAATTGAAGGTTCAAACCTAAGAGGTTCTTGGAATAAAAAACAAGTAAAACTTACTGCTAAAAATATGAACCCTGATATTCAAACATTATACTACTCATATGTGACACCACAAGAATTAGCAAAAACTCCACAAGTAGATAATTTATTAAAAAGTGTTGATGAAATTATAGAAAATTTAGGTGGAGAAGATTATTCAAAAAAATTCTTATCTGAAGTGAGTAGACAAGAACGTGAAAAAATAGAATTACCTTTATCAAAAATAAAATTCTTTATAAATACCATTAGAGGTCTACCAGATAGATTAATGCTCGGTGAAATAAATGACCCTGTTATTGGTGTAGACATTAAAGTAGGAGAACTAGTTAGCGTTAGTAAACATCCGAATACAGATACTTTAATGGTTTGTAATGTTAATCTAGGACAACGTGCCATAACTGTAATTACTAATGATTTAACTGTGAAAGATAATGATAGGGTTGGTGTTGCATTATTACCACCTGCAGAACTAATGGGATTAAGTAGTGAAGGTATGTTTTTAGGTGCTGGAGAAGGTATTTTAAAAGATGTTGAAGGCGAATTAGGAACACTTCCACAACATATTGATGTTAAAGCTTTAAACGAAACTAGAAACTTTGTAGATCAATATATTAAAGAATAACCCTATCCTCCTCCTACTTTTTGAATAAATTATCTATCTGATTAGTTAAATTATCCAGCTCATTATTTTCTATATCTCCTGTTAAATCAATTACATAATTTTGGTATAAATTCATAATAATTAAAACAATTATTATTATTCCAGATAATAATAAAATTAATTCTGTTGATGTTTGCCCTGATTGATCTAAATTCATTTTAAACACCTAAAATTCCTTTAAAAACTAATTGTGACCCATAATAAACAAATAATGCTATGGGTGTTATTATAAATATGTATTTAATTCCTTTTTTGTAATTAGAATAGAGTACTATACCTAAAAGTATACTTACCAAAATTGAATGAATTATTATATAACCTAAACTTGATAAAGGTATCACATCAATTAAACTATTTGTTCTACCCATTAATTCAATAAAATTAGAATATAATCTAATCATACTCAAAGCAAAAGGCGTGGCAACAATAGATGAAATTAATAAAAACATTACAGACATCATTACATTAGTTTTCCTATTCTTTTTAAGAGTAATCATATCATTTAAATCATCAGCTATTAATTCAAGTATTTCTGCTAGATTTCCACCAGATTCCCTACCCTGAATTATAATTTGAACTATATACCTCAAATTTTCTGAATCATTTCTTTTAGTTAAATCAATTAAAGCCTGATTAAATGATTTACCTAATCTTATTTCTATTAAAACACGTTTAATTTCATTATTTAATACACTTTCAGTTGTCCGAGATAATTCATTAAATGCTGTTTCAATACCTAAACCCACTTTTAATAAAGATGATATTTGACGTAAATAATCTGGTAAATCCTCTTCTAATTTATCTTTCTTTTGTTCAGTTTTATATATAATATAATTCACAAAAAAAATAGATGGAATGAATGATATCATGACAATAATACTATTTAAATTAAATATTTGTATTATTAAAAAACTGATTATGAACACAAATAATGTAACTAAAATAAGAAAAGATATTAAATCTTCTATTTTGACATAAAAATCTACCTGAATCAGTTTTTCCTGTAACTGATTCAGTAAATTATCATCTAAATTATTTTTAATAAAATCACTTAATAAATAAATTATTTTTCTAAACATAATATAAATTAAACAATATTATATTATATTTTATTTATATATAATGTTATTTAATTGAACAATGAAAAAAAAATATAAGGAAATCATAATGTGAACTCTAATTTTTTATCAAGATTTTTGGTTAAAACTTCACTATTTTTACCAACAAGAACATCATCCTCAATTCTTACACCAAATTCACCAGGTATATAAATACCGGGTTCAGCAGTTATTACCATGTTCTTTTCAAGTACTCCTTTAGCATTATAGGATACATTAGGAGCTTCATGAATGTCCAAACCAAAACCATGACCAGTACTGTGTATAAAATATTCCCCATAACCATATTCTGATATAACATCACGAGCAGCTTTATCAACATCAAAAATTTCTACACCTGGAGCAATTGTATCAATTGCTGCTTTTTGTGCTTCTAAAACTATATTCCATATTTCTTCTTGACGTTCAGTTTCAATAAATGTTCTTGTCATATCAGAACAGTAATAATCATATGTTGCTCCCCAATCTACAACAATAGGAGTTTCTACACGATTCATAGAAGCTTCTGAATGTGGTGAACTTGAACGAGTACCTGAAGCAACAATAGTATCAAAAGCAGGTTTAATTGACCCATTTATCATCATGTCAAATTCAAGAGATGCTGCAGCATATTTTTCTGTGCTTGTGAAATCTATTTGTGTAATTGCATCTTGAGCAATAGAAATAGATTTTCTTATTTTTGAAATCTCTTCTTTTGTTTTTGTTTTTCTACAATCCTCAAATACATGTGAAACTTTAAGGTTATTAATATCATCAGTTAAAAATTTTAATAAATTGAATTCCAAACTTCCTTCAATTGCAATATTTCCATTTAATAAATCTTTAACTTCACTTAAACGAGCAATATCCCTAGTTTCAATGGTAGATTGGTTTTCAGCAGATTCTTTATCAATACTATTAACATATAATACTGGTTCTTCATTGATAATTAAATATGCGAAACTTGATGGATAAAAATCAGATATGTATTTGATATTTTCTGGTTTGAAAACAAACATGGAATCAATATTTTCATAACTTAATTGGTTCAATATTTCCTCATTTTTCAAGATATAGCCTCCTTTTACAAATTTTAATCCATTAATTACTTAATCTATATTAATACTATGATTTTTGAAATATTAAAGATTATTATAAATATAAATAAGAGTGACAATATAAAATTAAAATAATAAATTTAAGGAAATAATAAAAATGGTAACCTTTTCAAAAGAAGAAATTAAAGATTTGGCAATAGTTATTGTTGTAATTACATTATTATTTGCATATTTATTTAGTCGTTCTTCCAATTCATTAATATTATTTTTATACTTAATACCCATTGCATTTGTTGGTGTGGGTTTAAGTTTTTTATTACATGAATTAGGACATAAAATAATTGCTCAAAAATATGGTTTCTTCGCTGAATTCAAAAAAAATAATAGAGGTTTGTTGATTGCTATTATAACAGGATTATTTGGTTTTGTATTCCTTGCTCCCGGCGCTGTATATATAGGTTCATATACTGGAAGGATTACTGAAGAAGAAAATGGTAAAATTTCTCTTGGAGGACCTGTTGTGAACATAGCTTTAGCAATATTATTTGCCGGAATATTAATCAGCATAAAACCATTCATAGTTTATAATCAATTTTTATTTTATATAGGATTATTATGTAATATAAGCTTCCAAATAAATAGTTACTTGGCATTATTCAATTTATTACCTATTCCACCATTAGATGGTTCTAAGGTTATAAAATGGAACATGCCCCTATGGATTACAACAATTATAACTTCAGGAATACTCACATATGTATCTTATACCATACCTCTACTTTAATCATCCTCCCTTTTTTTTTAGAAATTTATTTTAAATATGTTATTTTTTAAATTTATATATTAAATACATAAATAATCACAATTCACTAATTTTAAAATGATTACCTTTAGTTTAAAATTAATAGGTTTTCTAAAAGCCAAATAATAAAAAATAAAAGAAACAAAGATTATAATATCTTAAAAAATTTAAGCAAATGATAAATATGTTAGATAAAGCACCTATAAAATATAAAGAATCTACTCACAGAACTAATACACCTGAAGAAACATTAGAGCAAATTTCTAAAATAACCCAAGAAATTGGTTTAACCAGAACATCAAATATTACTGATTTAGATAGATTAAAAATACCTGTATATACTTCTGTAAGGCCTCTTGCTGAAGAAGGTGCTGTGAGTGTTTATGCTGGAAAAGGTCCTAGTAACATACATGCCAAGGTTTCATCGATTATGGAAGCTATAGAAAGATATTCTGCTGAACAACAGGATACAGATAAAACTATTATAAAACAATATGATGAAAAAGATTGTTTGGATCCTGAAAGTTTAATTCTTCCAATTAATTCATACCATGATGAAGAAATAGAATGGATTAAAGCTAAATCCATAGTTAATGAAGAAGAAATTTATGTTCCTTCTAACGCAGTATTTCATCCATACAATAAAAAAGGTGTTAAACATATATTTTTATCAAATACCAATGGTCTTGCTTCAGGAAATAAATTAGAAGAAGCCATTTTTCATGGAATGATGGAAGTTATTGAACGTGATTCCTGGAGTTTATTTGAAGCATTTAAAAAAGATAGAGCACAGATAAATTGTGATAATGCAAGTAATCATTATATTAATGAATTAATAGATAAATTTGAAAAGAATAATGTTACTATTAAGTTAATTGATTTAACTAGTGAGAACGAAATACCTACAATAGGTGCTGTATCTGAAGATTTAACATTTAAAGATCCTGCATTACTAACATTAGGAATTGGAACACATTTAGATCCCAATATAGCAGCCATTAGAGCTATTACAGAAGTAGCTCAAAGTAGAGCAACCCAAATTCATGGTACTCGTGAAGATACTACTAGAGCCAATTTATTACGTGAAACAGGATACGAAAGAATGAAACGAATGAATAAACATTGGTTTAAAGAATATGAAACTACCATCAATTTAGAAGATATACCCGATAAATCCTCAAATTCATTCAAAGAAGATATTGAAATAACTATGAGTTTACTTAAAAAATCAGGAATTGATAATGCATATTATGTAGATTTGACACGTGAAATTAACATACCTGTAGTACGAGTTATTATACCCGGAATGGAAGTATTTAGTGTAGATTCATCACGTGTAGGTAAAAGATTAAAACCTGAAAATTTGTTATAGGTTAGTGTTTACTATGAAACAAGCAATTATTGTTAGAACTGATTTGAAAATGGGAAAAGGTAAAATTGCAGCCCAATCATGCCATGCTTGTTTAGAAGCTTATAAAAAAGCAGATAAAACAGACATTCGTAAATGGGAAATGAATGGAGGAAAAAAAGTAGTTTTAAAAATATCTTCTGAAGAAGAATTACTTGAGTTACATACTCTTGTAAAACAAACAGATTTACCTTGTTCCTTAATTACAGATGCAGGACATACCCAAATAGAACCAGGATCAAAAACTTGTATGGGTATTGGACCTGGAGATGACGAAGAAATTGATAAACTAGTAGGACATTTGAAATTATTATAATGAGGACTGGACGTATGGTTACTGTTGTAAAAATAGGAGGTAGTTTATTTCCTGATTATATTGATGATTTATGTGATGTACTAATTAAATCTAAAGAAAAAATAGTTTTAATTAATGGTGGAGGTAAATTAGTAAATACTTTACGAGAATTTAACGAAAACTATGATTATTCTAATGATGTCAACCATTGGACAGCAATAAAATGTATGGATATAATAGGAAATCTTATTTGTGATAAAAATAAAGATATTATAGCTATTAATAAAATCGAAGATATTCCTAAAATCCATAAATTAAATAAAATACCTTTATTTTTATCCTATGATATTTTAAAAAAAGAAGACCCTCTAAAACATTCTTGGGAAGTGACTTCAGATTCTATTAGTTGTTGGTTAGCTAATAAAATAAATGCTAAACTATTAATATTAACAAATGTAGATGGTATATATAGCGGTAAGATTTTCTCAAATAATAAAAAACTTATAAAAAATATAAGTGTAAACGAACTATTACTTTTTGAAGAAACTTGTGTGGATAAATACTTACCTAAATTACTAATTAAATATCATTTAAACTGTTTTATAATCAATGGAAAATATCCTAGTAGGGTGCTTGACCATTTAAACAGTGATCACAAAATGAATAATATTTATACATATATAAGGAGGTAATAACATGGCAGAAAAAATGATTTGTACTTCTTGTAAACAAGAAATATCACCAATTGATGATTATGTAAAATTCCATTGTCCTGAATGTGATGCAGTTATATACAGATGTCCTAAATGTAGAACTTTCGGACATGAATACACATGTGAATGTGGATTTAAAGGACCATAAATAATTAAATAATAAAAAAACAATATAAAAAAAAGGTGAAAAAATGTCTAATGTAGCAGCAGTATTAAAAGTAATGCCTACCAGCCCAGAAGTAGATTTAGAATCTTTAAAACAAGCAGTAGAAGGTGCAGTTCCTGAAGGTCAATTTAACGGAATTGAAGAAGATCCTATAGGTTTTGGATTAGTAGCATTACATGTTACTATTATTGTAGATGATGGTGAAGGTGGAACTGAACCAGCAGAAGCAGCTATTTCAGCACTTGATGATGTTGAAAGTGTAGAAGTAATTAATGTGGGAAGATTAATAGAATAATTTCCACAATCTATTTTTAATTTTTTTGAAAACTATTTTTAATTAGATAATTTTTTAAGTAATAAAAATAATATAATAATTATTAATTATTATGATTGAAATATTTTTAGCAATAATATTAGGAATTTTATTTGGAACAATTAGTGGTATAACACCAGGACTTCATGTAAATACTATAGGAATAATAATATTCTCTTTTAGTGACAAATTACTAAATAATAATAGTCTTCTTAGCATATGTACGTTTTTTATAACCATTGCAATATCTCATGCAATGATTGAATTTTTACCATCACTATTAATAGGTGTTCCTACTGAAGACACCATTCTTAGTATCCAACCGAGTCATAGATTACTTTTTGAAGGACGTGGATATGAAACAATACGATTAACTAGTGTAGGTGGCTATGGATCAATAATACTTTTAATTATTTTAATGCCTTTGCTTATGATTTTTTTACCAACAATATATAATTTTCTCAAAGAATACATTGCATTTTTGCTAATAATAACTATGGTATTAATATTATATTTTTATAATAACAATAATACTCAACGATTAATTAGTGCATTAATATTTTTAGTAAGTGGAATTTTAGGCTTATTTGTATTAAATAGTAATTTAGGAAGTAATTTAGGTTTATTAACTTTATTATCCGGTTTATTCAGTGTTAGTAATTTAATAATTAGTGTTAATGAAGAACCTAAAATACCTCCTCAAAAAGAAGATAAAACTATCTTGATAGACAAAGGATTCAAAAAATCAATACTTGCAGGTAGTTTATCTGGATGTATTCTAGGATTACTTCCAGGTTTTGGACCTGCACAAGGTACTATAATAGCTCAAGCATTAACATTAAATAAAGATATAAAACCTGAAGAATTTATAGTGACAAATAGTGGAATTAATGTTTCTGACACACTATTTTCTTTAATAGCAATATATTTAATTAATAATCCTAGAAGTGCTATTAGTATGTATATCAATTACATAATTCCCAAAATCACTTTAAATCATGTTATCTTTTTTATTTTTGTGAGTCTTGTTAGTGTTTCAATAGCTTGTATTTTGTCAATAAAATTAGGTGATTATTTGTTAACACATATCACAAATTTGAATTATAAAAAATTGAATATAACCATAATCTTATTAATAACAACAATTATCTTAGTTTATACAATTTTAACTGGTGGGTGTGTATGGTATGTTGTACTTTGTTATATAACAAGTATTAGTTTAGGAATCTTACCTAATCTTCTTAATTTAAATAAAAGTAATTTAATGGGAATACTGATTATTCCGACCATAATTACATATTTAGGTTTTTAAATGATGAAAACCTCTTTACAAACTTTTTTTAATTCTTTTTTATATTTTTCTATATCAATACCCGGAAAAGCATCAATTAATCCAATATCATATTTTTCATGGATTTTATTAGGCAAATTTTTTATATCTTCGTTTAATATTTCATAGTTTGAATCAAAACCATTTATTTTAAGATTTATTTTTAGATTTTCTAGTGCTGTATCATATATGTCATTGAATAATACTTTTTTTGCATTTTTTGTAAGTGCATACATACCTAAAGTTCCTGGTCCTGTCATTGCATCGATTACTGTTGGATTTTCATATTTACTTAATATTTCATCAACATCCTGAATTTTAGGAGATTCTTTTTTAGGATATTCTATGTGTATTTTTGATTGTTCTTTGTAAATTAATAAAGTTTTACTTGGTGTATTTTGAACATCACACCTAATATCACAACCACTTAAAAGTTCATATTGATATACTTCATCATTTTCACTTAATTGGCCAACTGTTTTACTAGTGTCACCAAAAATTACTGCTTTAACTTCAGGTACTTCTAAAAAAATCTTATCTGCAGTTTCTTTATCAACCGTTTTTGTAATAATTACCAGAGAATTTTCATTTAGATATGGTAAATATTCCAAATAAAAAGCTGGTGTAACAAGAGGCGTTCCAACTTTTCGGATAGAACCAGAATCAGAGATTTGATTATTATCAATCATTATTTTTAGTATATGTGCCATGACAAAATCAATATGTCTTTTTTGACAAGTAGAACATCTTTTATAATTTTCATCAATCTGATCTAATTTAACCTGATTTTTAAGAGGCATGGCTTTTTTTAAAGTTCTTTTAGTACAGTCATCACACGGTTCATAATCATCAATTGAATTAAGAATATCTGTAGATGATTTTATACAATTTTTTTCACACTTACATTTCATATACGTATATTTATATTTTATTTAAGATATTACTTCTAATAGTAATACTAATATAATAGTTATGTAATAAATAGTAATTATTAAATTATGAATATTGAAAATGAATTTTTACCAAAATATGTGACACAAACTTTGCCACATTTAACAGAAAAAGAAAATGAAGAATATCAAAGTATTAAAGAACAAATAATACAACTAAGCCTTAATGATCGGAATTTAGATTTAAATGATGAAAAAATAAAAGAATTATTAAATAATTCAAACAATTCCCCAAATATACAAGATAAATTATTTCTTGATATAAATGGCTATGGTAAAATACATAACCTGCTCCATGATGACAATCTTGAAGAAATTATGGTAATTGGACCCAATAAACCAGTTTATGTATATCATAGAACCAAAGGTATGATGATAACAGATATCCTAATAAAAGAATCCGAAATTAAGCAAATAATAGAAAAAATTGCAACACAAATACAAAGGAAAATAGACAAACAAACCCCCATACTAGATGCACGATTACCAGATGGCAGTAGAGTAAATGCCACAATACCACCAATTACACCTGATGGATCAACATTAACCATAAGAAAATTTAAAAAAGAACCCTACACAATATTTGATTTAATTAAATCTAAAACATTAAATACACATTTAGCTAGTTTTTTATGGATAGTAATTGAAGGATTACGCATAAGACCCTCCAATTTAATCATATCCGGAGGTACAAGTTCTGGAAAAACAACCACATTGAACACTTTGACATCATTTATCCCACCTTTTGAACGAATTATAACAATAGAAGATACTTTAGAATTACAATTACCTCATTCACATTTAATAAGAACAGAAACAAGACCACCCAATATAGAAAACAAAGGTGAAGTGACAATGGATTTGTTACTTAAAAATTCATTAAGACAACGCCCAGACAGAATTATTGTTGGAGAAGTTAGATCAAAAGAAGCTATCACTTTATTTGCTGCTTTAAATACAGGTCATTCTGGTATGGGAACATTACATGCAAATTCAACCAAAGAAACTATTACACGATTAATGAATGAACCTATGAATGTACCTAATATCATGATTAATTCAATAGATTTCATAATAATGCAAAAAAGAATATATGTGCCTAATAAAGGTACAATAAGAAGAATTACTGAGGTAGATGAAATTGTGGGAATGGAAATGGATAATTTACAATTGAATAAAATATACCAATATAATCCCAGTAAAGATGAATTAGAATATACTGCAATTAGTTGTAATGCTATTGATCAGATAGCTAGGATGAAAGGTATTTCACACAAACAGATAATCAAAGAATTTGAAAGAAGAAAAAAATATTTAGAAGAAAATATGCAAAATGATTTAAATATATCTGAAGTCCAGAGGATAATTAATAATTATTATAAATGTGATGATAACTAAAATAATAAAAATAATTGGTTCAACAACAATAAACTGTTTTGAACATTTAAAAAATATAAGAGTACAAAAGAATAATATACAAAACACTACGATAGATGATTATAATTTAAAAAAAGAAATAATTACAGAAATTATAAAAAATAAACCTAAAAAAAATAAGATTAAAATTAAGCCAATTTTAATAATTCTAATAATTATAATAGGATTTTTAACCATAATCAATAATTCATTATCAGTATACTACATATCAATATTAATAATAAGTATTAGTTTAATAAAACTATTTCCAAAAATAAAAGAGGAAAATCGAAAAAAGAAGATTATGAAAAATTTACCCTATGCTTTAAGACAGATAAGTATACAACTTAAAGCTGGTATTGGTTTATATGATGCTTTAAAAGGTATAGCTGATGATCAAAATTATGGAGAACTATCAAAAGAATTTCAAATAACGTTAGAAGAAATACATTATGGAACTAGTAATGTAGATGCTTTTAAAAATTTATCTAAACGAATAAATAAACCTATTATGACGAAAGTAGCTAATCAAATAATACGCACTTTAATAAATGGAGGTAATCTTGCAAATACATTAAACATTATAGCTGATGAAACCACAGCTAATATGAAATTAAAATATAAAGAATATTCTGAAAAATTAAATTCGATAATGTTACTTTATATGTTTATAGCTGTGTTAATGCCAGTAATTATATTTGTTATGATAATTGCGGCTACTACAGTAATGGGCTCTATTATAAAACCAGAATTAATATTAATATTATATTTAATATTTTTCCCTATGATTATAGCATTTATGATATTACTAATAAAACGTATGGAACCTACTCTTGATTGAAACTTGTCAAAAATTAGTTTCAAAAGAAATTTTTTAGATAATAATTATTTAAAGAAAAAAAAATACAATTCAAAAGAAATATAAATTTAATAGTAAAAAATATTATTAAAAGTAGCAAGTGAAGTGAAATCGTGACAAAAAAAGAAGAAGATTATATAGAAAAGTTCTGTGAAAATAGAGACATTATTTCTCAATTTTTAATTAAAACAAAAGAAATACGTAAAACAAAAAATAATCGCCCTTACATTGAGTTAGTACTGCAAGATAAAACAGGACAAATTAAAGCTAGAATGTTTACTAATAATGCATATAAATATTATGATCAAATAGAAACAAATACTGTGAATAATATTAATGGAAAAATCCAAGAGTTTCCAACCCATTCTGGAAAATATAACATATTAATAA
Source organism: Methanosphaera stadtmanae (assembly GCA_015062815.1). Taxonomy (GTDB): domain Archaea; phylum Methanobacteriota; class Methanobacteria; order Methanobacteriales; family Methanobacteriaceae; genus Methanosphaera; species Methanosphaera stadtmanae_B. Next base: position 21,871 of record SUTP01000004.1, read on the forward strand.
GTACTATCCAACGTTCAAAAAAATATGATGACAAAGATTTTATAATAGAAATACCTAATTATGAAGAAAATATTCAATATTTATTTGAAACTATCCAAGAAATAAAACATGAAGGATATAAAGCTTTACTTGAATCCTTTTTTGATGATGAAGATTTTAAAAATAATTTTTTAACTTCACCTGCTGCTAAAGTTCATCATCATAATTATAAAGGAGGTTTATTAATTCATACCAATGAAGTAATAAAAATTTGTAAGACTATTGCAAATATTTATGAAAATATCGAATATGATTTACTAATTACCGGTGCAATTCTCCATGATATAGGAAAAATAAAAACATATGAATATGAAACAGAGGATATTGATAGAACCTACGAGGGAATTTTATTAGAACATCTTTTTATAGGTTCTAATATGATACAGGAGAAATTAAATAATATATCTATGGATAAAAATGATAAAATTAAATTAATACATATGATATTAAGTCATCATGGAAATACAGAGCTTGGTTGGGGTTCTTGTGTTGATCCAATGATTCCTGAGGCTGTTGCATTACATCAAGCTGATGATATGAGTGCAAAAATAACAAAGATTTTAAAATAAATATAAAAAAACTAAAAAAAAAATCTTTGTTATAATACAATTAGATTTATTAAACAACAAAACAAGATATATTAATATATTATTTTTTTTAAGTAAAATTGTTTAATATAGTTTTTATATTAATTGTTAATATTATAGAATATTAATTTCTAAATAAAAAGTATTAAACAGCTTTTTTAAAGGTGTAAAAATGGAAAAAATCAAAATTGCTATAGTTGGAATAGGTAACTGTGCCAGTTCATTAATTCAAGGAATATATTACTACCAAGATAAAACAGAAGAAGATGTTGATGGATTAATGCACTGGACTATTGATGGTTATAAACCATCAGATATTGAAGTAGTAGCTGCAATAGATGTAGATAAAAGAAAAGTTGGAAAAGATGTGAGTGAAGCTGTATATGCTAAACCTAATTGTACAACCATTTTCTACCCAAATTTAGAAAACATGGGTGTAAAAGTTACAATGGGAAAAGTATTAGATGGTGTAGCACCACATATGAAAGACTACAAAGATGACTCCACATTTATAATATCTGATGAAAAAGAAAATGAAAAAGAAGATATTGTGAATGTTTTAAAAGAAAGTGGAGCTGAAATGTTAGTTAATTACCTACCAGTAGGATCCCAGAAAGCTGGAGAATTTTATGCAGATTGTGCACTCGAAGCAGGAATAGCATTTATAAATTGTGTACCAATATTCATTGTAAGTAATCCAGAATACGAATCTAAATTCGCAGAAAAAGGAATTCCATGTGTTGGAGATGACATCAAAGCACAAATTGGTGCTACAATAACACACAGAACTTTAGCTTCATTATTTAAAGATAGAGGCGTTAGATTAGATAGAACATATCAATTAAATACCGGAGGAAATACAGATTTCTTAAATATGTTAAACCATGACAGATTAGCCTCAAAAAGAGAATCTAAAACTGAAGCCGTTCAATCTGTTTTAGCCCATAGATTAGATGATGATGACATACACATTGGTCCAAGTGATTACGTTCCATGGCAAAAAGACAACAAATTATGTTTCTTACGTATGGAAGGTAGAACTTTTGGTGATGTACCAATGAATATCGAATTAAGATTAAGTGTTGAAGATAGTCCAAACAGTGCAGGATGCGTTATAGACGCTATTAGATGCTGTAAATTAGCATTAAAACGTGGAACAAGCGGAGCTTTAACATCCATCTCATCTTATGTTATGAAACACCCACCTATACAATACCCTGATGATATAGCATACGATAAAGTTGAAGATTATATAGCAGGAAAATTAGAACACTAATTTTCAACTTTAACACCTTTTATTTATTTATTTAACATTATAACTTGGACTTATTTTTTCTAATGATTTATTATAAATCTGTTTTTAAAACTTTATTTAAGTAATATGAGTATTATTATCCATATTAATCAATAGATTACCTTAATTTCATCAAAAATAGATATAATTTATTAATAAAATTTTCAAAAAAAAGTTATAAAGAAGTTATTCTCTTTTTATTACTTCCTTATGTTCATTATTCGGAATAATATGCATTTTTCCATCATCATAAGATTTATTTAATTCTTCACCATCCATTATATAATGTAAACATATGGCAAGAGCAGCAACTTCTGAATGTGGTTGATTTGTAACACTTAAATTCCAATCAGCTGCTTCATATACTTCAGTTGGTACACGTGAACCACCTACAATAATTAGTTTATCTTTACCATTATCTCTTATTGTGGGAATTATTTCTTCCACATGTTTTCCATACATAGTTAAATGAATTATTTCAAAACCATTTTTCTTATGTTCTTTTATTACAGGCATAAATGCTTTTTTATATTCTACTTGGAAGTCACCACCCCAATTTTCAACAACTCTTTCAACTGATTCTATGATGTGTTTATCATGTTCTCCACTTAAAATTACTTTATCTGCTCCAAAAGCCCTACTTGTTAAACAGACATGAGTTGTTATTCTAGTATCTCTTCCAAGTCTATGATCTAATCTTAAAACAGTAATCATTATTTTTCTCCTATACTATGATGTTTAAATTTATAATTATAAATAATAATGCTATTAAACGTCCTATTTCATTTGATGCTCCCATAATATCACCAGTTACGCAATTAAAACTTTTATCCGCAAGATTAGATAAATATAAACCACAGATAGTTGCAGCCATTATAACAAATAATCCTGCTTCTTGAAGTAAGAAATATGAAATTATTAATGCTATGATAATTGTAAATAGCAATACCTTATAATCAATACCTTTTGTCATATCAACAGCAATACCTTTAGAATCCAATCGTCCAAAGACCATTGTAGTAAGCATGGATACTTTCGAAGATAATTCCATTAAAATTATTGATGGAATCATATAATTTACAGGTATTGAAGCTAATGATAATATGGTTAAAATTGCTACAATAAAAAATGTTGCAATTGCCCCAGTTCCAACCATAGAATCACGCATGATTTCTAAACGTTTTTCTGGAGTTCCATGAGCCATAAGTCCATCACCCATATCCAATAAACCATCAATATGATTAAAACCTGTAAACCATATTATAAAACAGTAAATAAGTGCTGCTGTTAAATATGATGGTAAGTTAAGAACATACGTTAATATATAAAAAATAATAGCAGCTATAACTCCAATACATAATCCTATATATGGCCAGATTATAACACTACTAGACATTTCTTCAATAGTAATATATCGTTTGACTGGTATTCTTGTTGAAAAAGATATAATACCTAAAATTCCATTGATTGATGGACGAACTTTTGCTTTACGTCGTATTTTACTTCTATCCAAAGACACACCCCCTAATTTTAATAAATAATTCATTTTAAGGAATATATTTCTTAAATTAACCTTATTAATATATTCTCAGTTGAATAATCAAAATTATTTAAAAGATTTATTGTTTGAATTGTTTAAGATATTTTATTACTTTTGTACCATTTATTTATTTCTTTTCTGTTGGCTTATCCCTATAATTCAAAAATTTTTTCAATTTTTGAAGACAACCTTATCATCCAATAATTTAATTATATCTCTAGGATAACTGATTTAAATTTTTAGTAATTGCTCGATAAATTAAGTCTTTTACCTGAAAATATAAAGATACATCAAAGGGTAATGCCTTTTCAGATTTACCTCTACATGCAACAAAAATAGTATTATAATAATTACCAACATAATTATCTAATTCATTTTTATTTAAAGCACCCCTATCCCAAAAAGTTGAACATATAGATTCAATAGCAATTTTAAATAGATTAACCATGGTTAGATTATCCAAATCAATATCAAATAGTAAAGAGAGATTAGTAAAATATTTATTGTTAATTATTTCTACTGTGGATATTACCGTTATTCCATCTTCTTCTAAAATAACCGTATCTATACCTTTTTGATTTAAATAATGATTATCAAACTCCGTGTTAAATTGGAAATCATAGTTTTCCCTATTGGCAAAAATATAAAGTGGTTTATCACTTTTAATCAATAAACCATTATTTTGTTTCTTGAGATTAACTCCTTCCATTTTAAATTGCATAAACTCCCTCATCATTCAAAAAATTTTAAATAATTCAATATTAATAATTTTATTAGTTATAACATAAATTAATTATCAAAAAATAAAAATATAAAATATTCTCTAGATATATAAATAAGAGTAAAATAAATATAATAAAAAAAAAATAGATTAGGAGAACTAGTATGACATTAATTATTGATCCGCAAACATCAGGAGTTGCTGGAAATATGTTTATTGGGGCATTTATTGATTTGGGAGCAGATAAAAATAAAATAACTGAAATAATAAAAGCCTATGCTGAACCTTTTGGAAAAGTAGAAATTGACATTATTAAAAAACCCAAGTCTGGTGTCATGAGTACCTATGCAAATATTGAAACTAAAGATAATGCTTCACGTCATTATACTGAAATAATTGATAAAATTGATAAAATAACCCAAGAAAAATATAGTGATGATGAAACGGTTCAAAAATCTGTGGAATTAGCAAAAGAAATATTTAAAACTGTTGCAATAGCTGAATCAGAAGTTCATGGAAAAACAATAGAAGAATTACATTTTCATGAGGTAGGCTGTGCTGATGCTGTAGCTGATATTATAGGAAGTAGTTATGCATATTATTTACTTAATTTAGAAAATGAAAAAATATACTCATTACCCGTAGCAGTAGGTTCTGGAACTGTGAATACACAACATGGAATATTACCTGTTCCTGCCCCTGCAGTAATTAATATATTAAAAAATACACCAACAATAGGTGGAGAAGTTAACACTGAGATTGCAACACCCACAGGTGCAAGTATATTAGTCAACATTACAGACGAATACATACAAAGCCAACCATTAACTGTTAATAAACAAATAGGTTATGGTGCAGGAAAAAAGGATTTGAAAGTTCTTAATGCATTACGTATGATAAGATGTGATGAACTTATAGAACATGATACAATAACTATTCTTGAAACCAATGTAGATACTCTAAGCGGCGAGGTATTAGGTAGTTTATATGATAAATTACTTAATCAAAATGCTAGAGACATTAGTATTACACCAACAATTATGAAAAAAAATAGACCAGGACATATCATTAAAGTTATATGTAAAAATAAGGATGTTGATCATTTAGTTAAAGTTCTGATGGAAGAAACTGGTTCTTTAGGTATTAGAATAATACCTCAAATTCATAGAGGTGTAGCTATTAGAGAAAATGTTCTCCACAATATTAACATTAATGGAAATGATGAAGAAATTAGATTTAAAATAGGTTCTGTTGGAGAAAAGATAATCAAATGTAGTCCAGAATATGATGATATCAAAAATTTATCTGATAAAACGGGAATTCCTGTAAAAGATTTACAAGCATATGCCGAACAAGAATTTAAGAAATATTTAAGAAGTGAATAAATGAAGAAAAAAGCAATTAGCGTATTATCTGGTGGTTTAGATTCCGTAGTAGCTACATCAGTATATGTAAAAAAATACGAAATAACAGCCATTACTTTTAATTATGGTCAACAAAGCTTTGAACAAGAATTAAAAGCATCTAAAATCATTTGTGATAAAATGAGTATGAAACATGTTGTTATTGATTTACCTTGGTTGAAAAAAATAAGTAATTCAAGCTTAACTAATGACAATGAAATACCTAAAGTAGACTATAATGATTTAGATAATCCTGATAAATCTATTGATAGTGCTAAATCAGTTTGGGTTCCTGCTAGAAATACTGTTTTTAGCAGTATAGCTTTAGCATTTGCTGAAAGTATTCATGCTGAAATAATTATTGTTGGATGGGATTATGAAGAAGCAGTTACATTTCCAGATAATTCAAAAGAATATTTAGAAGCATTCAATGAAACAATAAAATATGGTTCTTTTGATGATATAACAATTAAAGCACCTCTTATTGATATGTCTAAAGAAGAAATAGTTCAAACAGGAATAAAATATGATGCACCAATGGAATTAAGTTATTCCTGTTACGAGGGTAGTGAGTTACACTGTGGTGTCTGTGAATCCTGTAAAAGACGAAAAAGAGCATATATTAATGCAAAACTAGAAGATCCAACAGAATATCTAAAATAGTTATATTAATAAAAAAGTTCATGACAGTTTAGGTGAGTTTAATGAATGAAGACATATATGAATTAAAAAGATATGTGAAAATTTTGGATACTGGAACATTTTATGAAAATTTTTCGAAATTTGATAGAGTTCAAGGATTCTGTAAAAATTGTCCTAGATATAATACTAATTTTTCATGTTCTCCTGTAGAAGATATAAACATTGAAAACTTTGTAAAACAATATGATAAAGCAAAAGTTGTTGTTACACAACTACTATTTAAAAAAGAATATTATGAAAAAGAATTCACTAAAGAAGAATTCGATGAATTTATAAACTCTACATTTATTAAAGAAAGAGAATATATTAAAGAAATAATCAAAAATGAAGAAAATGACCATTCTAAAAGCATAAGTTTAACAGGTCCATGCAATTATTGTAGAAAAGACTGTAAAAAAGTTTTTGATAAATGTAAATATCCTGAAATAAGAAGATTTACTCTTGCATCATTAGGTCTAGATGCAAATAAAATTTTAAAAGAAGTATTTGATATCGATTTAATTTTAATAGAAAAAAAGCTTCCAAAATACATGAATAATGTGACAGTATTACTGTATACTGATTAATATTAAAATGGTTAAAAAAAAAGGTAATTATTTAATTACCATTAAAACATCACCTTTTTCAACAGTATCTCCTTCTGAAACTATGATTTCTACAACTTCACCAGATCTATCTGATTTTACATTGTTTTCCATTTTCATTGCTTCAAGAACTGCGACACTATCTCCTTCTTCGACATGATCTCCAACTTTAACTTTAAGTTTTAAAATCATACCTTGCATAGCAGCAACTAAACCATCTTCAATAGATGTTTTAATTTGTTTTGAAGAAGGTTCCATTTCCATATATCCTGTAGGTAATACTTTAACACTGAATACTTCACCATCAACTTCAACATCATAAGATGTTGGAATACTTGAAGTTGTAAACTGAGTTTGTGGTTTAGGAATTTCTTCAGCTACTGCTTCACCTTTAAGGAATTTTTCTCCAACAGCAGGATATAAA
>SUTP01000004.1:29264-31145 GCA_015062815.1 Methanosphaera stadtmanae
TTAGTATCAACATTTGATGCTAATGGATCTATTAAACCTTGATATTTTTTAAGTAATTCTGTGAAATAATCTTTAATAACTGATAATTGTTTTAAATCTATTCCAGTTTCATAAGATGTACTTTCTAATGCTGCGACAACACTTTCTGTTGGTGGTTGAGATGTTCCACTTGCAAATGGAGATATTGCAGTGTCAAGTAAATCAACCCCAGCTTCAACTGCTGCCTGATAACTCATTAAAGTCATACCACTTGTACAATGACTGTGTAAATTAACTTCTAAATCTGTTTGATCTTTTAATGCTGTTATTAGTTGACTAGCCATATCTGGAGTTATTAAACCAGCCATATCTTTTATGGTGATTGCATCACAGTCCATACTTTCTAAAGTTTTTGCAAAATCTACATAACTTTCTATAGTATGAACTGGACTAATAGTATAACTAATAGCTCCTTGTACATAAGCTCCTTGTTCTTTAGCTGTTTTTATGGACATTTCCATATTTCTGGAATCATTTAATGCATCAAAAATCCTAAATACATCAATTCCGTTTTCATAGGATTTTTCAACAAATTCCTTTACAACATCATCAGAGTAATGTTTATATCCAAGTAAATTTTGTCCTCTTAACAACATTTGAAGTGGTGTTTTTGTCACATGTTCTTTAAATAAAGTTAATCTTTCCCATGGATCTTCATTTAAAAAACGAATACATGAATCAAATGTTGCTCCACCCCATGCTTCCAATGAGAAATAACCAACTTTATCCATATCTTCTAGTATAGGAACCATATCTTCAGTTCTCATCCTTGTTGCAATTAAAGACTGATGAGCATCACGTAATGCGGTTTCTATAATTTTCACTTTTGCCATTTACGACACCTACTAATTTTAATATGAATTTTTTTTAATAAAACTAATTTGAATAAATGTTATATGAAAATATTAATTCTTTTAAATATAATCATGAATTTAATGTTCATTACTTAAATTCTAAAAAAAATTGATTATTATCCAAAAATTATTTTACATTACTTAAATCTTTGTCGATACTAATATATATTTATTACACAAACTATAGGAATTAGTAACTAAAAAAAGTAGTTTTTCTTAAAAATAGTATTTAAAATAAAAAAAAGTTAATGAAACAAAATAAAATAGATGAAGGTATCTATTTTAATCTTTTACCTGTAACAGGTTTTTTGTTTTGCCAACTGTAAGATCGTAATCTTTTAGATCTTCCAAATCCACAAGATGCACAATATTTTTTATTTGGATTGTAAGCATTTCTTCCACATCTTCTACATCTTATATGATTTTTCTTATTACGTTTACCAAATGATGGTGTTCCTTTCATCGCTTTCGCCTCCAGTAAGTTAATAATGATTTAAATAACGTTATTAAATAAAACCTTTTTATAAAAAGGTAAAAAAAAGAGAATAGAATAAATCTATCCATTAACCTTATACCATACATTATGTAATGCAAGTTAAGTATATACTTAATAATAGGGACAATTAATAGTAGTCAGCTATTATGGGTCCTTAATGATTATTCTGGTGATATATATACTATGTTATCTCCACGTACTAAGACTACGCCTAATCTACGTGCAGATTCCCCATTTTCTAGTTCTTCTGCGTCGTTAAGTACTAAATTCATATGCATATCGAAGCTTTGTAAAGCTCCTCTGAATTCTTTACCGCCTTTAAGTTTTATAAGTACTTGAGAATTTAATGCTTTTCCTAATGCATCTAAAGGTCTAGATGTACTTTTATCATTTTTTTGGTCGTTCACTATTAATCACCTTATCAATAAATATTTATCTCTTTGTTGAGAATCATATTTAAATGTATTGGTAAATACAAATATTTTATTCATT
>SUTP01000004.1:31245-42956 GCA_015062815.1 Methanosphaera stadtmanae
AAAAAAAAATATTTAAATTTATATATCAAAAAAATAATAGATTAGACATAATTAAACAATATTATAAAAGGAGATAGTAAAAAATTGAAAGCAAAAAAACGATTCTTCTTAAAAAATAAAAAAATCAAAGAAATTAAAAAAGAATTAAATAATTATGCAGACATTATACCAAAAAAATCACAAGTTGAATTAGTTGAATTCGAAGATTTACCTGATATATTACTTATAAACAATGAACCATTACTTATGAAAAGTGGTGATTCATTTATACCTACACTTAAAGCAGTACTTCAAATGGACATAACTGAAAAATATGCTACTGTTGATATGGGAGCCATTAATTTTGTGATAAAAGGTGCAGACATTATGTCACCAGGAATTGTTGATGCTGACAAAACAATTCAAAAAGGAGATATAATTGTAATTAATGACGAAAGTCATAAAAAACCTTTAGCAATTGGAGAAAGTATGATTAGTGGCGAAGAAATGATTGAAAATAATAAAGGAAAAGCAATAAAAAATTTACATTACATTGGAGATCCTATTTGGGAATTAGATATTTAGGAGAAAAAAATGTCCATTGACAAAAAAGAATTAAAGTATTCTTCAGGGAACGTTTTAAGCAATAAAATCCATGAAATTGGTATTATATCTTTAGGATCTCATAGAGAAAATCATGGAAGTTGTTTACCTATTGATACAGATTCCAAAATAGCCAGTAATGTAGCATTAAAAGCTGCAACAGAAACTGGTGCTACCTACCTTGGAATATTTTATGGTGCAACTGAATATGATTATGTTCAGCATGGAATTCATTTAGACAAAGAAGAATTACTTCATAAACAGATAATACCGCAATTGAATAATGCTAAAGAACTATTAGGATTAACTAGTATTATTATAGTTAATGGTCATGGAGGAAATAATAGGATAATTCATGATATTCCAATAATTGAAGAAAAAACAGGTCTTAAAATAATAATAAATAATTCAATCATAGAAAATGAAGGACCACATGCATGTACTGGAGAACTTTCCATGGGAAAAGTTTTAGGTATAACTGATGAAAATAAATTAGAAGATCATGGGAACTTTAAAAAAAATCCTGAAGTAGGAATGGTTGGTTTAACTTTAGCACGAAAAAGTGAGCCAATAATTGATAATGAAGCCAAACATATAGAAAAAAATGGTTTTAAAATAGATGAGAAATTTGGTAAATCATTATTAGAAAATGCTAAAAAAAGCATAATTAAAGATATTAAAACATTAATTAATTAATATCTTATTATTTTCCTTGTTCTATTCTTTTTATTAAATTTTTACAATAGTTACTAGTTTTTTTATTATTAAATGCTAATGATATTCTAGATATAGCTTCTAAGGTACGTATTACTTGATCTAACCATGTGAATATATCTCCTGAATAAATATTTATATCATAATTAGTCATGAATTCTTTACTTATTCTGCTTGGACTCCAACCATTAAGACGCCTTTTGATAATTTGAGCGGATATATTCTTTTCTAAACAATTACAAAATGGTCTCTCTTCACATTTACAATCCATAAAGTCAATTTGAATATTAACAACTTTTTCAACATACTGTGGATCCAATCTTGCTATAACATCACCTGACGTTAAAATATCCCTAGTAGAATCTGCAAATAATCTACTACTTACATTTGTTTTAAGAGCATTGGATAATCTTGTGATTAACCTATTACTTATATAAGCACTATCAAATGGTTCTATTGTTTCTACTACAACTAATGGATTTTTATTTAAATTTTTTCTAATATAATCTGCTTTATATAATTTCAAGAAAGACACTGATACAGCTCTACCATAAGGAGTAGGTAAAAATACATCTTCATTATTTTTCCTATTTTTAACTAATTTTTCATCATATAATTTATCCATTGCTTCTTCAAACAATAAAGGAGTATCAAGTTTATCATATTTTGAAGCTAAATTTTTAACATCCACATTCTTAATAGCAGATATATCAGCCAATACTTGTTCATAAGTATCATCTTCATTATACTCTACTTCAATATTATCTACATCACTATCCAATAATTCTATAGCCATTTGTTCTTCTGATTGATTGTCAAATTCCTTACCAATTTCAGGCAACAAATAAACTAAACCTTTATCGTGGAATGTTGGTCTTCCAGCTCGCCCTAACATTTGGGAAAATTCATTGTTAGTAAGCCATTTATTTCCCATACGTAAAGTTTCAAATAGTACTTGTGAAGCCGGAAAATCTACACCCGCAGCTAGAGCTGCAGTAGTTACAACTGTGGATATTTTTTGATTAGCAAAATCTTTTTCTATTTTTACTTTTTTAGAATAAGATAAACCTGCATGATAAGCTGCAGTACTGATACCTTTTTTCTGTATTTTATGAGCTATGCTATGAGTTTTTTTTCTGGAATTTGTGAAAATAATTGTTTGACCTCTAAAACCTTTAGATGATTTTGAGTCAAATTCCTTTTTAGCTAAGTTTCCAAGTAAATCCATTTTTTCATATTCAGATTTAACAAATACTAAATGACGTTCAAGTGGAACTGGTCTTTGTTTATATTCTACTAATTTCATATTAAATTCATTAGCTACTTGTTGTGAATTTTTAACTGTAGCAGACAATCCAACCAATTGTGCTTTAGGAAATATTGTCATTAAACGTTTAACTAAACCATTTAATCTTGGTCCTCGTTCTTCTTCATCAAGCATGTGAATTTCATCAATAACAACCGTTCCAATATTTCTCAATTCATCATAGTTTCCAGAACGTAATAAAAAATCAAGACCTTCATAAGTTGCAACAACAATATCTGCATTTTTAATGGATTTATTTTTTATTGTTAATTCACCTTTAGCTTTTATACGATTAGATCCTACTTTTATTGCAACATTTAATCCTAATGAACTATATTGTTTTTTAAAATCCCTATATTTCTGATTAGCAAGTGCTACGAGTGGTGTTAAATAAATAAATTTTTGATGTTTCAATGCTTTAGGAATACCCGCTAATTCACCTACAAGAGTTTTACCTGAAGCTGTAGCAGAAACAACCAATAGATTTTTATTTTCAAGAAGACCTGCATTCAAAGATAATACTTGTACTGGAAGTAACGTTTTTACTTTTTTTGATAGTACTTTTTTAAAAGAATCAGGTACGTTTAAATTATTAACCCGTATCTTAGGATACTTCTCTTTTTTTACATTAATTGTATCATATATAGTTAAATCCTCATATTTAATTGGATTAAATTTAGGATCTAATACTTGTAGTACTTTTTCTAAATCTTGTGTTTTATTAAGTAAGTTCCTAAAACGTGGAAAAGAAACATCATGATAACCTCTAAATTCCATTACTCGTTTAATTTCTTTTTCTGCACAATTTTTACAAATATATTCATCATATAATTTATATGAATCTGATTTTTTGAGAATGGTTATATTTCCTTCAAAAGTACAATGCCTACAAATATGAGTCATTTTATAAGGAATATTCAATGAATTTAACATTTCTTCTATTTTTTCATCTTTTGTAGACAATAATACATTTTGTTTTCTTAAGATTTTTATAACATCTTTAGGAGTTTTTAAGGTTTCGAGGTTATCTTGCCTAATTATAAATCTGTAAGGTCTGATTTTACCATTATCTTCCTTAAGTTTAAAATAACTATAAAATAAAGGTTTTCTTTGATTATTTAAAGCTCCTTTAGCTGAACCAATTGGATATAATTCCACTATTTTCTTGTTTCTTCTTAAAATGATCATGTTATCTGATTAAAAATATAATTATATAATTACAGTTTATTTTTTAATTTTCGTAGAGGGCTTGTTACTTTCCAAGAATTTGATGATAAAACTTCCGATAATAAGTTATTTAGTTTTTGATTTTCTTCATTTAATTCTTCACATCTTTTTTTGTAATGTTCAAGTTCCTCGTTCTGTTGATTATATTTATTATATGTATCATTTAAACGTTCTTCAGTATTTTTATATTTATCTCGTGCTAAAAGTTCATCTATTTTTAATAAATTGTAATTATTTCTAGTTAAACGGATATCTTTATTTATTTGAGCTTGATTTTGCTGATTTAAAAATTCTATTCTCTGAGTTAATTCTTTAATTTGTTGGGAAGTCTCTTTATAATATTCTGGAACATAATGTGTTGGCCCTAAACCCCATTTATGATTTTGTGATAAATTGTAATTTTTGATTATTAAACTTTCAATATCATAATTATTTAATACCCATTTATCAACTAGAGCACAGTAATAATTATTTTTACTATTCTTAAAAGGTTCCTTAATTTTAATACTATTGTCATCTTGTTGAATTTTATATGATTCTCTTATTGGATTAAGTATTAATGTAAGATCTGGAAGTTTTTTTTCTATTTGTGAATAAAATTTTTCAAAATTCTCCTTAAATAAATCCATAAATAACTCCATATCAGTACTCATTTTAACTAATTGTTTATCTTCAAGTTTTGAATATAATTTAGATTTTCGTATATAATGTGAATTATATATTACATTATCATCCAATAAATAGACTCCATTAAGAGTTTCTAAATAAAAATCCAATAATAAGTAATCTATATGGCTGTTTACTAAATCTCGCATAACGTTTCTGTCCAATATTTTTTTTATAAGTTTATATGGAACTTTTCCTAATTCGTTACCGTTTAAATCAAGTAAATCATTTTCAGAATATTTTATTGGAGGTGACATAGCATTAATTATTGAGTTACTAACATAAGAAAAGGTTATACTGAAATCTTGTTTATAATTAGGATTAATATCGCTATTAAACATGTCCCTATTTCCACAACTTCCGAAAACACCTATTTTTATTCTAGACATAATTATATTTTTTATACTTATAGATAATATAATTTAATATAACAAATGGGAAATTAGATGAGAAAATATTTGATATTTACTACAATCTCAAAAATATTATATTATTAATCAATTATTTGTTAAAAAATACAAAATAGCTTGAAAAATCATTAGAAAAAGATAATTAATAGAACATCAAATATTATAACATTATAATCAGTGAAAATAGAAATTTAATAAATTTTTTGATAAGGACGTGAAATTTATGTCATCATATAATATGGGTGCATCAACTAAACCCGGTTATGATATAGCAAATAGAAGTAGAGAAATTATTAAATCCTTAATTGATGAAGACACTAAAAATTTAAGTTATGAAGAAAAAGATATTGTAGAACGTGTAGTTCATTCTACTGCAGATCCAGAATATGCAAAACTTGTGAAAATATCACCTACTTTTGTTGAAACTGCTTTAGATTGTTTTGATAATAATGAAGATATATTAACTGATATCAACATGGTGAAATCAGGTATAACAAGATATGATGGTAAAGTATCATGTTACATACGTGATGAAAGAGCAGTGAAATTAGCAAAATCTGAAGAAATAACTCGATCTGCAGCTGCAATGCGAGTAGCTGCTGAAGATGGATTTAAAGGAGTTGTTGCTATAGGTAATGCACCAACTGCTTTATTTGAAGTTATGAAATTAGTTGAAGAAGGACAAATGGATGCACGTGCAGTTGTTGGTGTTCCAGTAGGATTTGTTGGTGCTGCAGATTCCAAAGAAGCACTATCTAAAACAGATATTCCTTATGTTATTACAACTGGACCTAAAGGTGGAACTCCTATAGCTGTAGCCGTAGTAAATTCCTTGTTAAATATTAGAAAATAAAGTGATTGTATGAAAACTGAAAAATCAAAAAAATTATTTGAAGAATCCGTTAATGTTTTACCAGGAGGAGTTAGTTCACCTGTTCGAGCTTATAAACCTTATCCTTTTTTTGCAACAAAAGCTAAAGGTTCTAAAATATATGATGTGGACGAAAATGAATATATTGATTATTGTTTAGCTTATGGACCTATAATTTTTGGTCATGCAAATGATAAAATTATTAATAGTTCTGTTGAACAACTTAAACTAGGAACAGATTATGGAGTACCATCAGAAAAAGAAATAATTTTAGCAAAAGAAGTTATTAAAAGAGTACCTTGTGCTGAAATGGTGAGATTTACTAATTCAGGAACAGAAGCTACAATGAGTGCAATCAGATTAGCACGTGGAATTACTGGACGTGAAAAAATAATTAAGTTTGAAGGTGCTTACCACGGAGCTCATGATAGTGTTTTAGTAAAATCCGGTTCCGGTGCTGCAGGAAAACCAGATTCCCCTGGAGTTCCAGAACAAGCAACTATTAACACAATTCTTGTCCCATACAATAACCCTGATGCAGTTGAAGAAGTTATTAAAGAGAATAAGGATGAAATTGCCTGTATTATTGTTGAACCTGTGATGGGTAATATTGGATGTGTACCTCCAAAAGAAGGATTTCATAAATTTTTACGTGAAATAACTGAAGAAAATGGAATTATATTCATATTTGATGAGGTAATTACAGGATTCAGATTAAGCCCAGGAGGAGCTCAAGAATACTATGGTATTGTTCCAGATTTAGTTACTTTTGGTAAAATATTAGGTGGAGGATTCCCAATAGGAGCTATTGCTGGTAAAAAAGAATATATGGAACAATTTACTCCTAGTGGAACTATATATCAGGCAGGAACGTTTAGTGGTAATCCTATGTCAATTAATGCAGGAATAACTGCAATGGAAATTCTCAATAAAAATTTTTACAAAGACCTTCATGATAAAGGCGAATACTTAAGACATGGAATAAAAGACATTCTTTCAAAATTAGATTTGAACTACCAAGTAAATGGTGTAGAATCTATGACTCAAGTATATTTTACTGATAAAGAAGTATACGATTATGATACTGCACAAAAAGCAGATAGTGAAGGATTTTTAAAATATTTCCATAAATTATTAGAAAATGGAGTATTTATTGCACCTTCTCAGTATGAATGTGCATTTTTATCAAACCAACATTCAATCGAAGATATAGATAAAACCCTTGATGCAATTGAAATAGCACTGAAAGAATTATAATCTCCTTATTTTTTTAAAATTTTTTTTCTGATTAAAGATAACATTTAATATTATACTGAATATATACTTATATATTCATAAAATTTTTTTTATAGTGTAGGTTAATAAATGAGAATTGCTATAGGATTAGGGGAAAATAAGAATGTATTAAAAGCCATTGAAAAATTTCCATACGAATTTGAAATAGCTAAAAGTAACGAAGAACTTCTAAAATATATTCATGATCCTAATATTGATGGGGTTATAAGAGGTTCTTTAGAATCAAACATAATATTAGATCTCAAAAAGGAATATCCCCACATATTCCGAGCATCTATTTTAGAAATCGATGGTCACAGATTTATGTTAACTCCTGTAGGTATAGATGAATGTGACACAGTTACAGCAAAAAAAACAATAGTGAAAGAATGTTCAAAAATTGTATCAGCTAGAGGAGTTGAACCGAAGATAGCATTAATTTCTGGTGGACGAAAACAAGATAAAGGACGTACACCCAAAATAGATAAAACTATGGAAGAATGTGAGGAAGTTGTTGCTGAACTTAAAGACAATTATAACATAAAACATTATTATATCTTAATTGAAAATGCTATAAAAGATCATGCTAACATAATAGTTGCTACTGATGGTATTACTGGAAATATCATTTTTAGAAGCCTAGTTTTAGTAGCTGGTGTAAAAAGTTATGGTGCTATAACATTAATGCAACCTAACATATTCGTTGATACATCACGTTCTCAAACAGTAAACGGGTATATTAATTCTATTGAATTAGTAGTTAATATAATTAAATCACGTGAAAATCATAATGAACTTTTTCAAGAAGGAAATAGCGATTGAATAAAAAGGGGATATTAAAATGACATTGCTACAACCATTGTACTCAGCCTATGAATGGTACATATCACGACATTTAGATGAAAGTAAAATGCCTAAACATGTAGCTATTATAATGGATGGAAATAGACGATATTCGAAGATACAAGGAAATATGAGTGCAATTGAAGGTCATAAACGTGGAGTAGATACTCTAGAAAATGTATTGGAATGGTGTATTGACTTAGGAATCAATATTGTTACAGTTTATGCGTTTTCAACAGAAAATTTCAATAGAACTGAAAAAGAAGTAAAAGATTTGATGGATTTATTTGTTAATAGTTTCATGAGCATTCGCACAAATAAAAAAATCCATAAAAACAAAGTACGTCTTAAAGCTGTAGGAAAACTAGAACTATTTCCACAAGAAGTTAGAGATGCAATAGCTGATGCAGAAAAATCTACAGAAAATTATCATGAAAAATTAATTAACATAGCTATGGGATATGACGGTCGAGTGGAAATTGTAGATACTGTCAAAAAAATAGCTCAAAAAGTAAAAGATGGCGAATTAGAACCTGAAGATATTGATGAAAAAATGATTAATGAAAATTTATATACTAAAGGTTTAGATGATCCTAACTTAGTTATACGAACTAGTGGAGAAGAAAGATTAAGTGGATTTTTACTATGGCAATCTTCATATTCTGAATTATATTTCACAGATAGTTTATGGCCGGAACTAAGAAAAGTTGATTTTTTAAGAGCTATAAGATCATACACAGAAAGACAAAGAAGATTTGGAAGATAAAATTTAGGGAGTATTGACATGATTGATGTACATTGTCATCTGAATGACCCTTGTTTTGATGAAACACGAAGAGAGATAATTGAAAAAACTAAAAAAGAATTCAAATATGTCGTTGATTCTGGTGCAAGCTTTGAAGGAAATAATAGGTCCTTAGAATTATATAAAAATGAAAATGGATTTGTTCAAACAACCATGGGTTATCATCCAATATACGCTAGTACTAAAACTGATGAACAAATGCAAATAGTTATAAATCAGATAATTGAAAATATTGACACAATATGTGCTATTGGTGAAATAGGATTAGATTTTTCTAAAAATTATAGCACGGAAGAAATTGACAGACAATATCATGCATTTGAAAGATTTTTAAAACTTGCAGTAGAATATGATAAACCTGTGGTTCTACATGTAAGGGAAGCTGAACAACAAGGATTAGAAGTTCTAAAAAAATATCCGGAAATACCTAATGTAATCTTTCATTCTTTTAGTGGGACAAAAACTACTGCTATGGAAGCTGTTGATTACGGTTACTTCTTATCTTTTTCCACAAATGCACTTTTTTCTAAAAAACACAAGAAAAATTTGAAGAGTGTTCCATTAGAAAATATGCTAACAGAAACAGATAGTCCTTATTTATCACCAGTTAAAGGTGAAGATAATCAACCATTAAATTTAAAAAGAACTATTGAACGAATAGAACGTACCAAAAAAATTAGTTTTGATGAAATTGAATCCCAGACTGAAAAGAACGCTATGAAAATTTATAATTTGAAATAATGTGATTATATGCAAATAGATGATATGACTAAATTATATATTCAAAAACGTGAAGAATATGAAATTAAAATAAGTAATGACTTATTAAACATAGAAGAATCCGTTAAAGATATTTCTAAAATTGGAGATTATTTTAGTGTAAAAAAGGAGGATATTTTAATAACAATTAAGGCTATTGAAAAAAATAATGAAAAACATATTGCTATTTATACTGATACTAATCCTAAAGAAATTCCATTCAATGAATTAACATTAACAGAACATCCTGATTTAATTTTATGGGTTATACAAAACAAATCTTTAATTCAACAAGGTTTTAAAGAAGTTTTAATTAATGCTGTCCGTAATGGTGAAGAAATCATAAATACTTTGAAAGAACTCAATATTAATTATGAGTAGATTAAAATGAAACCGTTTGTATTATTAAATTCTGCAATGACTGTTGATGGTAAAATTGCTACTGAAAATAGTCAAATGAAAATTTCCGGTAAAAAAGATATGGTACGTGTACATCAATTACGTAAAGAATTTGATAGTATAATGGTAGGTATAAATACTGTGATTATTGACAATCCTAAATTAACTATTTCTAAAATTGAAGCCAATAAAAATGACAATCCTGTGAGAATTATTGTAGATAGTTCTGCAAGAATACCTCTTGAAAGTAAAGTATTAAATGATGATGCAAAAACTATTTTACTCGTATCACAAAAAGCCGAACAATCAAAAATAGATAAATTAAAAGATAAATGTGATATAATAATTGCTGGTCAAGATAAAGTAAACCTAAAAGAAGCTCTAAAAAAAATATATGAAAAAGGTATTCATTCAATACTATTAGAAGGAGGTTCTACACTTAATTTTTCTATGTTTCAAGAAAAACTTATAGATAAGGTTTCCATCTGTATTGGATCTAAGATATTAGGTGGAAAAAATTCTAAAACATTTGTCGATGGCACCGGATTTGATAAGAATAATTGTGTCAACTTAAAATTAGAGAAATATTATATTATCGATGAAGATATTGTATTAGAATATCTTGTCAAATATGATGAAAAAAAGTAAAAAAATCTAAAAAATTCCTTGTTTTTTAAGAATTTTTTCAGGATTAACCTTTAATATATTGTTTAATTCACTTTCAGGAATTCCTGCACAAAGTGCTACTTTTTCAGAAAATTCATAATCAATCAAATCATGAGGAGCGTGTGCATCCGTATCAAGCACCATATTTGCACCATATTCTAAGCCAAGCCTTGCAACATGACCATTACCTAAAGAATGACCTCCACGAGCACTTATTTCCAATGATACATCATTATCCACCGCAATTTGAACTTCTTCTTCTGTTATTAATCCAGGATGCCCTATAATATCCACTTCAGGACATTCAGCAGATTTTAAATTTGTTCCAGGTTTTACTGGTTCTACAGGTGTTTCACCATGAACAACTACAATTTCAGCACCATAACTTCTTGCTTGATTAGCCAATCTATCAATCACTTTAGGTGGAACATGAGTAATTTCTACACCCGGAATAACTTCCAAATCCCAATTATCCCTTATATCATTTACCATTTTTGCTATATTCGATGCTACATCTATATTTGATGCATCTACATGATCAGTTATTGCAATCGCTTTATGACCTAACACCTCACATCTGCGTGCAATTTCAGATGGTAATAATTCCCCATCACTGTAAATACTATGCATGTGTAAGTCTATTCTTTTATTTTCAGACATTTTATCGCCAACTTAATGATTCAAAAAATTTTTTAATTATATAATGTTATATGAATTAAAACAGATATAATTAATTATATGAATGAACTTAAAGTATTTGTACCTGGACACATTACAGGTTTTTTTGAAATTATACAAAATAAAAATCCTCTTTTAAAAGGATCTAAAGGTGCTGGAATAACATTAGACGAAGGTGTAACTACTTATTCTAAAATTGAAGAAGGTGATGGAAAACTTAATATAACTGTAAATAATCAAAAAAATTCTTTAAACACCATCAGTACTAAAACATTAGAGATTATTGTTAATAGATATAATCTGGATTTATCCAAGTATGATATAACTATTAATCATGATGTAAAGTTAGATATTGGTGCTGGTTTTGGAACTAGTGCCGGATTTGCGTTAGGTATTAGTTTTACTATCCCACAATTATTAGGAATTAATATTAGTTTAAAAGAAGCTGGTGAAATAGCACATTTAACTGAAATATCACAATCAAGTGGATTAGGTGATGTTATTTCAGAA
>SUTP01000145.1 GCA_015062815.1 Methanosphaera stadtmanae
AAGCACTCAATAAACGATTGAGTAATAAAAACAAAACTCTAGGAATCCTCGCCTTCTTCAAGGCGAGGTTGTTCAAGTTATTCTGTAAATACAGGCGTGGTTTTGCTATTCACCATCAAATGGAAAATCAGCGTCCACACAACAGGTTTAAGCGGTCCTGTTGCAGCACTGATATTGCTTTTGGGACCTTTTGGAGCTATTTTTGCCGTTTTATATCCGATCGTTATATGGTCAAGGGTCCTTTTAAAAAAACACACATTGGCTCAGGCCATTACCGGCGGCGTTCAGGGATTTTTCCTCACAGTACTGGAGATGTATCTTTTTAGCCACCTGTTGAACATGCCATTATATGGTTTGGTTTCACTTGAGGAGTCAATATTATATATTCTGGCAATAATTGCAACTCCTATCGCTCTTGGAATATTGAGCTATGTTGATTTGTCCAATAAAAAAATCATATTCTACATATCCCAGGCTGTATTACTGATACTGTTCTATATTCTGGTGCCGTTTAATGTCTTTGCAATATTTGCAGTAATATGTCTGACATCAGTACTCATCAGCTATTGGGCCGGTGATGAGTTTGTCTGGTTTAATGTTTTGAAATCCTCATAATTTTTTGCTTTTAGAATGTCCAGTAAAAACTTTCTTTTGACGGGGCCGAGATTTTCCAAATAGTCCCCATAGTGTTTGAAACGTATCTTTTGGAGGTAATTATTCAAAACCATTATATTAGGTCTATTAAAAAAGGCCACAACCTTCACTCAAAAAAGTCATGACCTAATATATACTAATGCAAACATGAAAATAAAAAAAAGAATATTATAACTTAGACTCATCAATAGGAATAGGATTATCACGAGTACCAAAAAAATCAGGTAATGATTCTAATTCAATACATCTATTTTTCCACTCATAATATTTTTCGGGATCATCCATCCATAATTTCTTCACATGGGCTTTTTTACCAGCATCATCTAATTTTTCCATATGAATAACTTCAGTAGTATTTCTCCTACCATAACCCACAGTTCTCATATTATCATTTATTAAAATTATTATTAATAAGCTTTACCAAGAACCACTTGTCTAACTCTTGTTGATACGTTTGAAACGTATCTTTTGGAGGTAATTATTCAAAACTTATTCACAATCTTTAGATTCAATGAAAATAGCTACTAAAAACATTGTATTTCTAAATCAATCAAGTCCTACAAGTGGACCATTAAAAAACGCTTTGGCATATCATAGTTTAGATGGTGATAACTCAAATATTTATATTTTTTCAAAATCATCTTTATGGTACCCTAGAGAGTAGGTCTTGATTTCCAACGACAGTTACTTCATGAATTGAGTCATGCCCAAGACTTAAATCCAATTCATGGATTAAAATTATCTACTAAAGAAAATTTAAGTCAATTTGAGAATTTTGGAATTAATAGTTCTGAAAATGCTTTTGAAGCAAAAGAGGACCAAAAATATGAAGAGGTTATTGCTGATGCAGTAAGTATGGTGGTTTATAAAAATATCCCTGATAAATCCACTGCAACTATTAAAGTTCCTAGATTTAATGAAAATGGAAAACATGTCGGATATGAGGTTTTAGGTTATGATGAATGGCATGAACGATTTAATGATTTGGCTATGTGGTTAGAAAAGGAGTTAAATTTATAATCATAAAAACTTAAGGTATAATTATGATACGAAGTGAAAATTCCAATGTTGATGTTATTAATATTTCTAATTTATTAGAGATATTTGATTTAGATTTGGAATTATCTGAAGAAGTATTAAATATTAGAGTGGATGATTGTTTTAAGTCTGCAAGATTATTAAAAGATGATGATAAATATAGTTTCCGATTAAAAGATTATTGTTTAACTATTACTCCTTTTGAATCTAAACAAAAGGTAGTTATTTCTGAAGAGCAGAGTTATAGATCATCTCCTTTAAAGATGTTTTATAATAATGAAGGAATATTATATAAAATAACTTAATTATTTTTTTAATATTGCATTAGTATATATTAGGTCATGGCTTTTTGAGTGAAGGTTGTGGCCTTTTTTAATAGGTTTTAAATATTTCACTCCAAAAGATACGTTTCAAACAAATGATATTTAATATTTTAACTTGAAAATTAGAATTTTTTGATTATATTTATTAAGAAATGAAATAAATATATAATTATGAATTCAATTGAGGAAGCAGTAAAATTATTTGAAAACGGTTACATGTGTTCACAGGCGGTATTCGCAGCATTCAGTGAAGACTTTAACTTACCTAAAGAGCAAGCTCTAAAAATAGGAGCATGTTTTGGAAGCGGCATGAGAAAGGCAGAGGTTTGCGGTGCCTGTACAGGTGCACTAATGGCACTGGGCTTGAAATTTGGAGAGGATAAATCTCAAAGCAATGAAGCCTGTGAAAAATTTCTGGATGAATTTAAAAAGGAAAACGGATCCATAATATGCCGTGACCTTCTTGAGTGTGACATTAGTACAAAAGAAGGGGTTGAACAGGCAATTGAAAATAACCTTTTTAAGGAATTTTGTCCTAAAATGGTCGAATCTGCAGCAAAAATCGCAAAAGACATATTATATGACTGATAACGCTTTAAGAAAGTTAAATGTTAGTGATAATTAATTTT
>SUTP01000146.1 GCA_015062815.1 Methanosphaera stadtmanae
CTAGGTCAATAATACAACCAAGTTGCATTATACTGATTTAAAGGAGAAGAAAATTGCTTGTCGCACTTATTCATGCCTATAAAGAAGTAATAATATAGCCCTATAAAAAAAACTATATTTGAGTATTTTACTCATACTTCACTCAAATCAAGGATTTCTACAGAACCAAATTTTTAGTTAAAAATGATTATTAATAATGATAAACTTGAAGATGTTAAGACATTAACAGTAACCGTATAACCACCCCCATTAAATGAGAGAATATTAATATAACTCTCATATAACCACCATTTTTTTCCAATCATAATATTTCAACACCCCAAATCAGTTATATGGACATATTAGCCCGACAAAGCATGTAATTTTTGATTTGAATTATAATATTCAAAGTATTTAAATAATATTCCAAAGGATTATTCTAGCTTAATATTAAAAGAAGAATAATGATTAGGATATTTCTAAATTCAAGTATCGAATAGAAATACAGAGATACCTGAAGAAGCATTTTAGGAAAAACCCATGTATAATTATAAAAAAAATTGTATAAAAAATATACAACTACAAAAGTATATAAAGAAGTATTGTATATAAAATATACATAGGTGATAGTAATGTTAAATGAAATACTTGGAGACTACCCCCAAATTAAAGTATTGGATTACCTACTGACAAATCCTTTCGCAGAATTAAGTAAATTACAACTTGCAGTCGGAGCAGAAATTTCCAGAATCACATTAAATAAATTTATTGATGACATGATAGATAAACAGTTGATTATAAAGTGTTCAAACTCAAAATATAAATTAAACATAGAATCACCGATTATTATAAAATTAAATATGATACTGGATGAATTAAATAAAATCGCAATAACAGAAGCAATGAAGTACGCTGATGAACCATATGATGAACTAAGTGATGAAGAATTAGACAGGATATGTGATGAAAATGCACCCGAGGTGGACTTATACAAGTTGGAAAAAGAAATAATGAATACAGAAAATTACAATATCCTCATCGAAGACAATAAGGAAAAATATCTACTGACAATAGAACGATAATCCAAAAAATAATGAGGCGTTAATTATGGAAAATGAAAATATACCCGTAAGCAATATTACAATTAACCCCCAATCTGAAATTATCCACACATCATCAGTAGGTGTAGGTGGAGATTCAGAGGAAATAAGAATATTATTATTCAACAAAAGAATAATATCCCAAGAAAACAAGATCGAAATCACCACCGAATCCAATACACAAATAGTAATGAATAAAAAAACAGCACTCCAATTGAAAGAACTGCTGGAAAATTATCTAGAAGAATAAGAAAAAGAATATTTTATGGTGATTACATTGGGGATTGAAAGAAAATGAAAAAACAGAAATCAGAAAAGCTATCCTATTCTTCTTATATAGAAATCATTACTGGCAAAAAAGACACACTCCCATATCCAATATTTGCAATAAACTATCAAATCATCCCTGCAAATACATCAACAAAGAATTAAAAAAATTATATAAAGATAAACTAATCAGATTTAAAAAAACAAATCATGGTACCGATGTTTTTATGAATATCCACAAAAAAACAGAAATTGAAGAAGAAATAAAAGACAAACTAGAGCAATTAAACAGATGGCAATAAAAACACACGACAACAAAATCTGACATAGATATCTATCAAATTAACAAATTCAAAAAACCTCTTCATCTATAGAAAAATAATCAAATAATACAAATATGAATCAATACCACAATAATCGAGGGTGATAAATTCATCAACACAGCAAGGTACGCCTCAAAATTAAAATAAACCAATCAAGGACTCAAACAGCAAAGTAATCTACGCCAAAGTCACAACCAACCAAGTAAACTTTACATACACACAACCAGCCGATATGAAGACCAAAGAGTACACCCTCACAACTACCTCATCAGTAGTGATTATGATAAACAGAAGACGTTAAAACATTAACCATAACAGCATAAAGTACATATGATAAGAGAGCATACCCTCTCTTATACTCCCCTCCTTATTCTGATTCTAATACTCATTTTTATCATCACAAATTTTTACTTCGTTATCTTAATACTATAAAGAAGAAAATTATAAAAATTACATGAAAGTAATAATTCCAGGAAACCATATTGAAATAATATAATCTATCATATAATACCATCTTTGTAAATTTCATAATACCATTTTATTTACCTATTTAACGACTTCTCATAGATTTTTGTAAAAGTACCATCTTTCAGTTATGAAGTTCCATCTTCTCTTGAATTATATTTTATACATGGAAGATATTCTTACATAGTTTTTTTTATTAAAAAAAGGAACATACATTAATCATAGGAATAATTAGATATTATTTATTTGTTTATTATTTTTTTAAAATTATATCATGAACTTATTTTAGTTATAAATAGTTTTTCTATTCTTTATTTTTTATATTATTAATAAGAAATAGTATTTTAATAGCAGTGATTAAACGAATAAAAAATACAATTTAACCCTAATTCTACCTAAAATCTTTTTTTATATAAAGTTAATTATATTAAATTAATCCACGTAGATTATAAACCCCTATCCAATTTTATATATCAGGTATACTTAGTTTTT
>SUTP01000059.1 GCA_015062815.1 Methanosphaera stadtmanae
TTTTTTTGTTACTGTGTATTTAATATTTTTTTATATTACTTTATCATTTTGATATCATTTCATGTATATGCAATGGTACTTTTTTATGTTTTTAATAATTTATGTAATAATAATTTTTGATATTATATAAAATAATAGGTATTACTGTTAATAATATAAATTATATATATTATGTAAAATAATACATATTATTATTGGTAATAACTAATTCATATATTATAAAATATAATATGTTTTTTTTTGGGTGATTAAATGAGTAATCTTCCATGGATTAATAAAGAGGTTTTATTTGAAAATGAGTTTTATAATAGAAAAGAGGAAATAATGAGTATAGAAACTTTATTACAAATGACTGCTATGAGTAATGCTCCGAAAATATTATTAACTGGTGTTAGGTGTGTAGGTAAAACAGTACTATTGAATAAAATTAAATTAGATTTAAATGATGATTATTTAGTAATTTATTCTGATTTTTCAAGTGCGGATTGTTATCAAAAAAATAATATGACTCCAGAGGGTATATTAACTCATTTATATAAGGACACCATCAAAGAATGTAAAAATAAAAAAATTAATTTAGCAACAAAACGAATCAAAAAATTCTTTAAAACCAATGATTTTAATATAGAACAAATAGTAAATATAGATAAAATACCTGTTCCTATAATAAAATCTAATGTTAATTTTAATAATTTAAAAGAATTTGTTTTGGAATTACCTCAGATAGTATATGAAGAAAATACGGATAAAATAAAAGGTGTGATAATTTTAATAGATGAATTTCAAATCATTAAAGAACTAGGTAATTACAAAGAATCTTTTTTATGGGTGATTAGAAGTTATATTCAAAAACAAAATAATGTAGCATATGTTTTTACAGGATCTATGGGTTTGGAAGATGAATTAATCTATGACATATCTGGAAAAAATGGGGTATTTGGTGGACGTTTATTAACAATACATATTCCTAAGTTTTCGAAAGAATTAACTAAAAAATATCTTGAGGAAAGAGCTGAAGACTTATTACTGACTGAAAAAGCATTTGATAGATTTTACAAATGTACTTCTGGAATTCCTGCATATATAAACATGTTTGGGATATTATTACCTAAAAATGTTCTATTAGATGAAGAAGAAATTGTGGAGAAGTTTGATGAAAATTTACCTACAATATTAACGCATTTAATTAATTTATGGAATCGCTTATCAAAAAAAGAAAAAGATATAATTATTTCATTACTGAATAAACCACTTAAAAGAATTGAAATAGCAAATAAATTAGAAGTCACAAGTGGTTCTTTAAGTTTGTCCTTAAATAAATTACAAAATTTAGCATTAATAGAATTTAAAGAAAATAAATATCACTTATCTGAAAGATTATTAGGAAGATGGCTCATAAAAGAGTTTGAAAAAAAAGGATCATATCCTTATATAGTATATTAATAAATATTGTCAAGTACTTTTTTAAATTTTTTATCATAATCTTTTTTGTATATTTTGAGTTCTTTAGAGTAATTCCTATTATATCTTTGTTTTCTAATCTTTTTAGTTCTTCTTTTTTATTTTTTTAATTACTTTATTATTTTGATATTATTTCATGTATATGTCTTGATTGATTTTTGGTATTTTAGGGTGTTTTGTTATTTTTTTATTTTTTCTAAAAAAAGGAGTTTGTTACTTTTTGTATGGGTTTTAGTTAACATTTTTTTGTATTACTTTTTGGTCTAAAATCACTTAAAATGTATTACTTCTGGTCATGTTTATTTCGTTATACATAGATATAACGAAGTAAATCAATAAACATTTCTCATGATTACAAAATAAGTCAAAAAAAGGGGTATTTTAGAACCAAATATCATATACTTCATATATCCCAACAAAGTTATTATTTGAATCTATCACATATATTGCAAGTGTAACTCATATTTTTTCTTATTTTCTACTTTATATATTCCACTATAAAAAGATGTATCTTTTTTTTAGACAATTTCACGAATCTACTTCATATAATCATTATAAGTTTTATATTAATTATAATATTTGTTGAATTTATAATAACATTATGAAAATATAAATACTTTAAGTGTTATAATTATTATAAAAGTTAAGGTGATTGTAATGAAAACAATTCAAGTTTCAGATGAAGTTCATAGAATTTTAACAAATATGGGTAGCAAAAAACAATCTTATAATGATATTATATACTCTCTGATAGAAAAAAACAGAGTTATGGAAGAATTTTCTGAAGAAGAAGCTCAATATTATAATGAATGCATAGAAAAACTAGAAAATGATGATTATTCCGATACTTATAAAATAAAACTTGAAGATTTGGATGAAAAATTAGAAGAATTAGAGTCTAAAGGGATAATATGAGCTTTGAAACAATTTATACGAAAAAAGCTTTAAAAAAATTGAATCAACATAAAAAGAAAAATAATAAAATATATAAACAATTACTCAAAGGGATTCAAAAAATTGAAGAAAATCCGTTTAAATCATCTAATAAACAACTAGAAAGTATAAAATGTCCTAAATGTAAAAGACATCAAGTTGGAAAATATAGGATAGTATATTATATACATACAAAATCAAACATTATAGAAATACAAAATATAATTCCTCGAAAATCTAATTACGATAGTTATTAATTATTTTTAATTAATTAAATTATAGTAATAATATATATTACTAAGTTAAAAGAGAGTATTGTATCTTTCAGGTTTAAAAACTTAAAAAGTAATTTTATATTAAGACATTTTTTTAAGCAAAGAGGAATAGACAATTCATCACCATATTTTAAAGATATGGGGGTTATTTTATGGAAGTTTATCATGGAAGTCAAGTTGTAGTTAAAAAGCCTGAAATTAGGATTGGAAAGTATAATAAAGATTTCTCTTTTGGATTTTATTGTACTTTCTATGAAAAACAGGCTGTTCGTTGGGCTACACGTTTTGGTGAAGGTATTGTGAATAAATATGAGTATAAGGAGGATAATTCATTAAATGTTCTTTCTTTTGAAAACATGACTGAAGAATGGTTAGATTTTGTTGTGAATTGTCGAAGTGGAAAAGGACATGATTATGATATTGTGGAAGGGCCTATTGCAGATGATATAATTTATACATACGTTCAGGATTTTCTTGATGGAATAATTTCAAGAGAAGCTTTTTGGGCTTTAGCTAAATTTAAATATCCTACTCATCAAATATGTTTTAATACGGAAGAAGCACTTAAAACTTTAACATTCAAAGGAGTTGTGAAGGTTCATGTTTAAAAATGATAGTTCTTTGTTTTATACTTGTAGTTTGATTGAATATATTGCTCGAAAAACTAAAAATCATCCAAAACATGTTATAAAATGTTTGGGGGATGATTTAGAAAGAATTTATGAATTTGAGGATGTTTTTCATTGTGAACCTATTGAAAAGGTTGCAGATGATTTTATTAACCGTAATGATATTACTAGGGGAAATTTTGATTATATTTCTAAATGTGAGTATTTGGTTCCTAGTTATTGGGATATTGGAAAAGTATTTGAGCGTTTAATTGAAGATTGTTATGTTCAGGAAGATGTATTCAATGCAATTCGTGAAGTTTATAATTCATGGTTAGCTGATAATATTTATAATTTTAACACTGATCTATATTTTCAGCCGAGAGACTATTTGGCTCAATGTTATAAAGAGGGAAAAATTTTAGAATAATTATTTTTTCTTTAATGAGTGTTGGTATGAAATTCAGTTTTTTTGTCATTGAGTAATACTTTTTTCTTTATAAAAAATATTTTATGTCAAATCTCAGTTAGATTAATTTAAATTTAATATCACATTTTTTGTTTTATTTTCCTTTACTTATTATTTGGTTGATATAGGCAGTTCATTGAGTGTTCTATCAGCGGGTTCTCCAGCATATCCTCTTAGTTGTAGTATTTTTGATATTTTTCCTGTTCTAGTTTATTTTTATTGTTTATATTTATTTTTGAGCCTATTTATTGTATAAATCGATGATTTGTTAATTTGATTTGCATATTAAATTCATATAATTCCTGTTTTTGTCTAAAATTATAAATACTATTAAAGATAAACATTTGATAAACATTGTAAGGTTATAATATAATTTATTCAGTTTTATCTGATATTTTTTAAAAATTTATTAAATTTTAGGGGTAACTATTTTTATTAATGATACAAAAAGGTTTTTTCATAAATTAAAATACAATTTCCTATTTTTTAGATTAAAAAATATAACCTATTAAAATATAACTAAAATTCATATCAATATTATACTAATTTAAAGGAATGGATTATTATGATCAATAAAAAATCTTTTTTCATTCTCATATTTTTAGTAATGCTTTTAAATTTAGCAGTTATTTGTGCAAGCAATACGGAAGATACTATTTCTAAAGAAAAATTAGATAGATCATCACAGATATCTCAAAATACTTTTGAAAATGATCATACTAAAACTAATGATAATGAAAATACTCTTTTTAACAAAAATAAAACATATGCAAATGCAGAAATAAGCAAAAGTGAACAAAACTCTTTAAAAGCGGGAGCTGGTGAAGAAAATGTTAACAGCTATGCAGGACTAGTAACAGCAGTAAACAATGCAAAAACATCAACTCAGGAAAATTATACAATAAATTTACAAAGTGGAAACTATGATGCAACAGAGGTTATCAGATGGAATTCAACAGGTAACTGTAAAACCCTTATCATAAACGGGAATAACAACATCCTAAATGGAAAAGGCACAATCCAATTTATGCAGATAAACAGTGGAACAACAGTAATACTAAACAATATCCATCTAAACAATTACTATAGAAATGGAAACGGTGGAGTAATAGTCAATCAGGGTACATTAATAATAAGAAATTCATCACTAACAAATTCCCAAGCAATAATGGCTGGTGGAGCAATATACAACTCAGAGGCAAACCTGATAATTGAAAATTCAACACTCACCAACAACTACGCTACAATGGGTGGAGGAGCAATATACAACTACAAAGGCAACATAAATATTGCAGGAAGCAAAATAAATGGAAACTATATGAATGACCCAACCTACGGTGGAGGAGCAATCTATAATAGAGGAACCCTAACTATCAGCAACTCATCATTCACGAAAAACGTAATACGCTATGATGCAAATGCACTAGGTGGGGCAATATACAACTACCGAAACTCCATACTAAACATTACAAACACAAACTTCACAAGCAACGAAGCAAACGAAGGTGGAGCAATATACAATAACAATAGTGATATATTAAATATAAACAATTCAACATTCAAAGAAAACAAGGCAAACAAGGGAGGAGCAATCCGTAACAACGCAATAATAACAATTTCCCAATCTACTTTTACCAACAATACAGCAAGTGAACAGGGAGGAACAATATACACCGAGATTGGAAGTATAAATATTTCAAATAGTTCACTAAACAACAACAACGCAAGCATCAACGGAGGAACAATATACTCTTATCTTGGAAATATAGGGATTTCAAACAGTTCATTAAGCAATAACAATGCAGAAAGCAGTTCTGGTGGATCAATATACATTGTTTATTCAACAGTAAGCATTACAAACTCTTCACTAGAAAATAATACTTCACCCGAACAGGGGGGAGCCATCTATAATTCTCGTGGGACGTTATACCTATTTAATTCTTCATTTAATAAAAACAAAGCAGGAGGAAATGGAGGAGCTATTTATAATTCTGGTGAAGTTAATGTAACTGGCAGTAATTTCACAGAAAACAGGGCAAAAAGTGGTGCTGCAATTTATAGTGATGAAGACACAAAAAATACAATAACAGGAAATATATTTACTAGAAATACTGCAGATAATAATGAAACACTCGTAGTTAATGGAAACAAAACAATAAGCAACAATATCTATGATTCAACAGACATTAATATTAAATCATTAAATCTAACACTTGGTGATGAAAAAACAACTTATAGTCCGGATGAAGATGTCATGTTAAACTTAACAATAGAACTGGAACACCCAGAATATTATGACCAGGACATCCAAGAAAAAATAAATAAAACCATATACATCAACAACATAGAAAATGATACAACAACACTTAATCATTATGCATTATCTGATTTAGAATTAGGAAAATATGATGTATACTTTACATTTTTTAATCTAAAATCAAACAATGTGACATTTTTGGTAACTACTGACTTTGAAACGAACGTTTCAAATTATAGACAATTAGTAGAAGCAATAAAAAATGCTACAAGTAAAGGTTATTGTACTTATAAAATTAATTTATTGCCTGGGGATTATAATGCAACAGAAAATATAAAATGGGAAAACTCTGCTACCCGGAAAATAATAATAAATGGTAATGGTAACACACTCAATGGACAAGGTACGTACCAATTCATACAAATAGCCAATGAACATAATTTAACACTTGAAAACATTTTAATTACAAACTACTGGGCAATAAATGGTGGAGCAATATACAACTATCGTGGAAACCTAATCATCCACAACAGTTCACTAAACAACAACACCGCAACACGGGGAGGAGCAATATACTCCGCTAATGGTGGGAACATTAACATAACACAAAGCAACCTAACACACAACAACGCAACAAACAATGGAGGAACAATATACTCCTCTAATGGAAATGTGAATATATCAAACAGTTCATTAAGCAATAACAAAGCAGAAACTAGTTCTGGTGGGTCAATATACGTTAGCTATTCAACAGTGAGCATTACAAACTCTTCACTAGAAAATAATACTTCACCAGCACATGGAGGAGCAATCTATAATAATAATGGAAATTTATCCATATTTAATTCCAAATTAAATAAAAACACTGCAGAATGGAATGGAGGAGCAATATTTAATTATAAAACAAGTACGAATATTGAATTTAATGTAACAGGTTCTAATTTCACTGAAAATCGGGCATCATCTGCTGCTGCAATCTGTAGTGATAATGATGGCATAACCAATACAATAACAGAAAACACCTTTACTAGAAATACTGCAAATAATAATGAAACACTAGTAGTTAATGGAAATAAAACAATAAGTAATAACATTTATGATTCAACAGATATTAGCTTTAAAACATTAAATCTAACACTTGAAGATGAAAAAATAATATACAGTCCTGGTGACGATGTAATGTTAAATTTCATGATAGAACTGGAACATCCTGAATATTATGACTCAGACATCTTGGAAAAAGGGGATATAAATAAAACATTATACATCAACAACATAGAAAATGATACAACAACACTCGACCATTACACATTATCCAATTTAGAAAAAGGAACATATGACGCATACTTTACCTTTTCTAATCAAGAATCAAACAATGTGACATTCTGGGTAGCTACTGACTTTGAAACAAATGTTTCAAATTACAAACAATTAGTAGAATCAATAAAAAATGCTACAAGTAATGGATATCCTACTTATAAAATTAATTTGTTACCTGGAGATTATAATGCAACAGAAAATATAACATGGAAAAACTCTGCTACTCGGAAAATAATAATAAACGGTAATGGTAACACACTCAATGGACAGGGCACATACCAATTCATACAAATAGCTAATGGACATGATTTAACACTTGAAAACATCATATTAACAAACTACACAGCACAAAATGGTGGAGTAATAAACAACAATGGAAGTCTAAGCATATACAATATTTCACTAAACAACAACAGTGCACTTTGGGGAGGAGCAATATACAACTGGTATGGAAATCTAAACATAACACTATCTAACTTAACACACAACAAAGCCACAATGGGTGGTGGCGGAGCAATATACAATGGGTATGGAAATTTAAACATAACACAATCCAATTTAACACACAACAATGCAACAAACGATGGAGGAGCAATATATAATAGCCATGGAAACTTAAACATCCATAATACTTCACTAAACAACAACACAGTAAGTACTAGTGGGGGAGCAATATATAATAGCCATGGAAACCTAAGCATCCATGATACTTTATTAAACAACAACATGGCAAGTACTAGTGGGGGAGCAATATATAACGGCCATGGAAACATGCAGATTTTAAACAGTTCATTAAATAATAACAAAGCAGAACAAAGTGATGGCGGAGTAATATACATTATCGGTTCAACAGCAAGCATTACAAACTCCACACTAGAAAATAATACATCACCAACACATGGGGGAGCCATCTATAATTATGATGGAAATTTATACATATCAAATTCAACATTAAATAAAAACAACGCAGAAGAGAATGGAGGAGCCATTTATAATTCTAGAAGATCAAATAATATTGAATTCAATGTAATAGGTAGTAATTTCACACAAAACATAGCAGGAAGTGGTGCTGCAATATATAGCGAAAATGAAGGTATAACCAACACAATAACTGGAAATATATTCACTAGAAATACTGCAAATGACAATGAAACACTTGTAGTTAATGGAAACAAAACAATAAACAATAATATCTATGATTCAACAGACATCAGTTTTAAAACAATTAAGTTAACACTTGAGGATGAAAAAACAACATTTGACCCTGATGAAGAAGTAATATTAAACTTCACAATAGAATTAGAACACCCCGAATATTATGACTCTGGCATTCTGGAAAAAATAAACAAAACCATATACATCAACAACATAGAAAATGATACAACAACACTCGACCATTACACATTATCCAATTTAGAAAAAGGAACATATGACGCATACTTTATATCTTCTAATCAAAAATCAAACAATGTAACATTCCTGGTAAGTATTTATGAAGTAAATGTTTCAAATTATCAGCAGTTAGTAGATGCAATAAAAAATGCTACAAATACGGAATATAATAGTTATAAAATTAATTTACTAGCAGGAGATTATAATGCAACAGAAAATATAACATGGAAAAACTCTGTTACCCGGAAAATAATTATAAACGGTAATGGCAACACACTCAATGGACAAGGAATATATCAATTCATACGAATAGCACAAGGACATAACTTAACACTTGAAAACATCACATTAACAAACTACGTAGCAGAAAACGGAGGAGCAATAATCAACAGGGGAAACTTAATCATCCGTAACACTTTACTAAACAACAATAATGCAACCAAATTCGGAGGAGCAATATATTCATCTGGTGGAAATATAAACATTTCAAACAGTTCACTAAACAACAACAAAGTAGAACAAAGTGCTGGCGGAGCAATACACATTTTCGATTCAACAGCAAGCATTACAAACTCCACACTAGAAAATAATACTTCACCAACAAATGGAGGAGCAATCTATAATAATAATGGAAATTTATACATAATTAATTCAGCATTTAATAAAAACAAAGCAGAATGGAATGGGGGTGCCATCTGTAATTATAGAAGATCAGACAATATTGAAATTAATATAATAGGTAGTAATTTCACAGAAAACCAGGCATCATCTGGAGCTACAATCTATAGTGATAATGAAGGCATAACTAATACAATAACTGGAAACATCTTCACTAGAAATACTGCAAATAATAATGAAACACTCGTAATTAATGGAAACAAAACAATAAGTAATAACATTTATGATTCAACAGACATCAGCTTTAAAACAATAAATCTAACACTTCAAGACGAAAAAACAACATTCGACCCAGATGAAGATATAATACTAAACTTCACAATAGAATTAGAACACCCTGAATATTATGACTCAGACATCCTAGAAAAAATAAATAAAACCCTATACATCAACAACATAGAAAATGATACAACAACAAATAACAGTTACATATTAAGCAATTTAGAAAGAGGAGAATACAATGTTTACTTTACCAGCTGTAACCTACAATCAAATGAGATAACAATCAAAGTAGTGTCTGATTCAACAATAAGCTCTCCTGAACAATCATATGAATACTATGCTGGAGTAAATAATAAAATACCATTATCCATAAATGATCCTAGTGAAGAAAAAGGAATAATTACTACAATAGTAAAAGACGAAAATGGCTTTAAAATACTCTCCAGCTACTATAATATTGGAAACAGTTATGTATTATCAGTAGACGCACTAATAGATGGACTAAAAAATATATACTCCACACTAAATGATTCTTATAGTATAAATGTAACATATACAAGCAATAATGATTATGTAAACCCTAGTTCAACAAATTTCACATTAAACATAATCAAACAAAGAAATACAACAATAGTTTATAACATCCTCGACAACACTGAGGAAAACGTGAAAATAAACATCACAGTTCTTGATTCAATATATAATACTCCTATTCTGGATGCTCCTATCCAAATAACTGGAGACATTACACAGAACACTACTGCGGGCATAATCGCTGACAATACACTAACACCTGGTGAGTACACAATAAATATCAATTATCAAGGAACAGATGAATACAAAGAATCAACTGCAACAATTGACTTCACAGTAGAAATAGATAAAGACAAAAAAATAGCAGAACTCCAGGAACAAGTAGAAAACCTCACAATAAAACTTGAAGAAGCACAAAAAACAATAGAAAACCTAAACAATAACATCACCAACCTAACACAAGAAATCAAACAAAAAGATAAACAAGTAGAAAAACTTATAGAACAAATAAATAATCTGACAACACAACTGGATGAAGCAAATGATAAAATTAACAATCTGACAACACAAC
>SUTP01000147.1 GCA_015062815.1 Methanosphaera stadtmanae
AGATAGAAATAATATTCGTAGATGACTGTTCAACTGATGAAAGTATGAATAAAATCATGGAATTAAAAAATAACTATGAAAATATAAAAATACTAAAAACTGATGAAAATAGTTTATTTGCTGGAAAACCTAGAAATAAAGGTCTTGATTATGTGAACAGCAATTATGTATTATTTTTGGATTCTGATGATACTTTGATGGAAAATATCTGTGAAATCTTAGTAAATAAAATAATAGAACATGACGCTGACGTAGTATTTGGAACACATTTAACTAAATCTTCAAATCAAGACAAAGAAAAAAATAGAACAAAACATCAGATAGCACCAGAATTATGGAAATATTATAAAGAATCTGAAGAATTAATAATAAATGATATTAGAGATTATCCATTTATCCTCAAAAGCTTTTCAGTAACCAATAAACTATTCAATGTAAATTTTATCAAAGAAAATCAAATTACCTTTCCAGAATATATTCCAGCAGAAGACAGTTTATTCATATTCGAAGCAATGATTAACTCTAAAAAAACAGTATTCATACCAAACTGTATCCATGAACACATTTTAACAAGAAATACAGCTGGTGATACCTCCGTAACATTTAGATCAAATCAGGTAACAAGACTGGGCAGATTAAAATCATACAATATGATGCATAAAATTAGTAAGCAAAAAGATATTGAAAATATATTCATAGAAAATGTTTTATATGAAAAACTTCTCTACATTCTAAGAGTAAATATAATAAATCAAAAAATATCCTACGATGAATACGTTGAAATATTTGATAAAGGATATCCATTATTTGAAGCAATGACAAAAAATGGTATTGATTGTGGTAAATATAATGAATTATTTAGAAAAATAGTGGATAAAAATTATGAAGATGCCATAGAATTATGTAAAACATTTAATAATGAACTTCAATAATTTTAATAAGAAATTAACACCTATTAAAAAAAGTAAATAAGAGATAAACTCTCATTACTTGTGAATTTCTTTATCGTTTAGCCGCAATATCAGAACAAAAACAACAAACATCAGAATAGTTGTTACCAGCATCACAAATCCCATTGCATTCTGAATAATAACATCTGCAGTATCCATAATAATACTATTCTGTGATTTAATCGTATCTACATTACCTACTTTTTGGAAGTAATCAAAGATATTCTGTTGTAATTGTTCATCTGATGAATGTTCCGGTGCATAAATATCTATCGCATTACTAACACCTGTAAATACTCCCAGAATCAGAACTATTCCAATAATAGCAGTACCCATTGACTCACCTAACGTCTGACCTGTTGTAACAATACCTGATGAGTTATTTTGACTTTCACTAGGAATATTGACTAATGCAATATCCGTACTTAAAGCCATTATAAAACCAAGCCCTGATCCAAGTATGAACATTCCCGGCATTAAATCCAGCATCGTTGTATCTATTCGAAATTCAAAGATTAATATCAAACATCCGACAATTGTTATTATACTACCTATAGCCATGAGTGTCTTATGATCCAATTTTTCAACTAAGCTTGGGGCTACAACTGCAAAAATAAGCAAACCTAAAGTTAATGGAAGTGTGGTTAAACCAGTATTGAATGCATTTAACTTTAATACAGTTTGTAAAAACAGGGAAACTGCAAATAATCCCCCACCCATTACAATATATGATAATAATATAATTATAGCACCCAGACGTAAATTTTTGTCTCTAAATAAGTCCATATCTAGTAAAGGCACCTTACCATTTCTTTTTCTTTTTATTTCAAACAATGCAAAGATTGTTAAAACAATAATACCTAAAATAATTACAACTACACTAGGAGTAGTATACTCACTCATCATTAAAATACCAAGTACAAATAAAACCAGACCTATAAATGAAATTATAGTACCAGTAATGTCCAAATCGTCTTTAGATTCAGTAGGTGCAAAATCAGGTATTTTTTTATGCATTACTAAAATAAAAATAATAATTATTAATTCACATGCAAATCCATATCTCCAACTAAAAAATGTTGTCATGATTCCACCAAAAAGTGGGCCAATAGCAGCTGAAAGTGCAACCATCACACTCTCAATTGCCAAAGCAAATGTACGTCTTTCACCAGAATACGTCCCACTTATTATAGCAACAGTGGCAGGCGTCATTAATGCACCTGCAAAACCTTCTATTACCGCCCATCCAATAAATAACATTGTATCAGTCTGACTTATTGCTGCAATAGTTGTACCAATACCATAAAGTACTGCACCAATTAAAAACAGTCTCTTTTTACCAACTATATCCTGAAGTTTAGTACTAAGCAACATGAATGCAGCAGTAATAAGAGTATAAAATGTCATTGTCAGTTGAATAGTAGTC
The DNA here is from genome assembly GCA_015062815.1 of Methanosphaera stadtmanae. Classification (GTDB taxonomy): domain Archaea; phylum Methanobacteriota; class Methanobacteria; order Methanobacteriales; family Methanobacteriaceae; genus Methanosphaera; species Methanosphaera stadtmanae_B. The sequence continues at coordinate 2,377 of SUTP01000147.1, forward strand.
ACATTAGTATTTAAATCAGCAACAACCTGAGAAATACTAACATTCATAAATGTAGAATCCAAAGTTATAATAAAAGAAGCACAAGCCACCAATATTAATGGAATCCACGAATGTTCGATAACCGTTTTATTCACTTATTAATCCTCCAATACATTGTCAGTTTTAATATATGAG
>SUTP01000060.1 GCA_015062815.1 Methanosphaera stadtmanae
AAAATATTATGGAGAAAATAATTGTGTGACTTCTTTTACATAATCTGATTTTGTTAATACAGATATTTTTTGATTTTGATGAAATAATGTATCTTCTTGAGGAATTATCAGTTCATCATTTTCATAGACAGCACAAACAATATAATTTTCAGTTGGACTATAATCCAACACACGTTGACCTATTAACTCTTCATTTTCTATCTTAATATCCAATAATTCAGTAGAACCTCTACCTAATACAATTAAATCAGCAACTTTAGGTCTAGTTATAATTCTTTCAAGATACGCTGCTACAGTTGACTCTGGACTTACTGTAACATCAATCCCCACTTTTTTAAATGCTTGTTCATGATCAAGATCATTTACTCTAGCAATAGTTTTTTTAATATTTGGATAATTTTTACTTAAAACTGCTGCCAATAAATTTACAGTATCTTTACCTGTTGCCGCTACAAAAACATCTGCTTCACTGATATCTGCACTTTCTAATACTGGAACAGATGTTGCATCACCATACATAACCATGGCATTAACTTGTTCAGCAACTTCTTCAGACACAGCTTCATCATTCTCAATAAGAGTAACATTTATCCCCTCTCTTATCAAAGACTGTGATAAATTTAAACCTACTCTTCCTGCTCCAACAATTATTACATACATACTTCTTTCTTCCTCAAACGATTAATTAATCAAATATTATATTATCATTTAATGATTATATAATTATCTAATTTTTTAATAACGGTAAATAATATATTCAATAAAAAAGATATTTTATACTAGTATGAATCATATTCATTAATTACATAGATTATGATTATTAAAGTTAAGAATTATTTTTTATAAAAAAACTATTAATTTTTTATTTTTATTATTAAGTTAACAAGGATTTCATTTAAGAAATAAAAATTGATAGATAATAATTACATAAATTAGTGATATATATGAGTGAACATTGGACTGAAAGAATTGCTGAAGAATTAAGCAAACAAAATCGAGATGAATTCATTGTTGGTAGTGGAACATCCATTTCTGGATCAATACATATAGGAAATAGTTGTGATGTATTTATTGCAAGTGCCGTTAGTAAAGAGCTAAGAAAATTAGGAAAAAATGCAAAAACATTATGGATAGCTGATGACTATGATCCTCTTAGAAAAGTTCCTTATCCTTTACCAGAATCATATTCTAAGTATCTTGGACAAGCATACTATGAAATACCATGCCCTGAAGGTTGTTGTGATAACTTTGTTGAACATTTCCAAAAACCTTTTGTTAATGCATTAGAACAATTTGATATTGAAAATTTAGAAATTAAAAGTGGGGCTCAAATGTATAAAAATGGTGTTTATACTGAAGCCACAAAAATAGCATTAGAAAACACTGAAAGAATCAAAGAAATATTTAATCAATATCGTGAACACCCTTTAAGAGATGATTGGTTACCATATAATCCTATTTGTACTGAATGTGGACGTGTTAACACAACCAAAGCCTATTCTTATGAAGGAACAAAAGTACAATATAGATGTGAATGTGGTCATGAAGGTGAAATGGATTATACTACTGGAAAAGGAAAATTAACTTGGAGAGTAGAATGGGCTGCCCGTTGGAAAATACTAAATATAACCTGCGAACCATTTGGTAAAGATCATGCTGCAAGTGGAGGATCATATGATGTGAGTAAAGTAATATCTGAAGAAATATTTGATTATCCTGCACCATATCCAGTCCCATATGAATGGATTACTCTAGAAGGAAATGCTATGAGTAAATCAAAAGGAGTGTTCTTCTCACCAGAAGCATGGTTAGAAATTGGTAAACCTGAAACATTAAATTATTTCATATTTAGAAATAAACCATTGAAACCAAAAGATTTCAATCCAAAAATGGGCTTTTTAGACCTTATGGACCAATATGATAGAGTTGAAAGAATCTATTATGGTGTAGAAGAAGCCAGTAATGACAAAGAAAAAGATAAACTTAGCAAAATTTATGAAGTTTCACAAATTGATGGTGTAAAAGAAGAAATGCCATTACAACCATCATACAGATTCTTAACTGTAGCTTATCAAATTGCTAATGGTGATGCTGAAAAAATATTTGAAATATTAAAAAAGAATCATCAATTACAAGATCGTATAGCAAATTTAGATTATTCTGAATTATCTGATTTAGATAAAAATACTTATTTACAAAGATTAGAACATGTGAATAACTGGTTGAATAAATATGGACCAAAATTCGTTAAATTCCAAGTTATGAAAAAAATGCCTCGTATTGAAATTACTGATGAACAAAAAGAATTTTTAAAACAAGTAGCTGATATTTTAGAAAACGAAGAATTTGAAGATAGTGTTCAATTCCATGATAAAATGTATACCGTTATTGAATCTCTTGAAATAAAACCACAAAAAGCATTCCAAGCAATTTATAAGACAATATTAGGTAAAAAACAAGGTCCTAAAGCAGCATCATTTGTATTATCCTTAGATAAAGACTTTGTTATAAAAAGATTCAGATTAGAAGAATAAATTTCTTCTATTTTACTATTTTTTAAAAATAAAATTATAACCTTCCAAAACCAAAATTTAAAGTTGTATTTTGTGCATGATGTGATGCGAAATTTAAAAAGTTATCAACATAATCATCATTTTTAACATTTAATGCGCTAATTATATGTTGGGTATCTTGAGACAAAATATTACTTGTATGCAAACATCTATATGACATGCTATTATTAATGAAAGTATACAAATTTTTATTTTCCTCTACTAATTTTATAGCCTCATTAAATGAAGTAACAACATCAACTATATCAAAATCTAAATCATAATTAGCTAAAGTTGTCCATGCTAATCTATGTGCAGAATCTTCTACTTCAACAAAATTTAAACCATTTAAATCATTAATATTAGAAAAAACTTCATTTTCATGTGTCATTAATACTAAATTATCCCTTCCAAGAGGTATAGGTTCTAAATTTAATAAATATGCTTGAACTGGATCATCAAATCCTAAAATATCCACCATACCCATGTCAGCTAATTTGAAAGCAGTGTTTTTATCTGTGCTAATAAAACGTATGTCATGTAAATTATAAGCACGTGCCAAATGACGAATGAATTCACAGGATATAGGTCCACCAGCAACTTTTATCAAATTTTCATCATCTTTAAGCCGTTCTTCATAAGTTACATAATCATCCAATAATTTAAATGCATATTCAGTTAATGATGAACCTTTATTAGTAACTAAAACTAATTGATGAGATAATTCTTGTTCTGCATTTAAAATACGCCTATTTAAAACAGAATGCGATATTCCTAACTCTTTAGCAGCTTTTCTTTGAGATTTAGTTTTATTTACAGCTTTGAGCGTATCAAATAATTTATAATTAAATAAAACATTATCAATTTCAAAGTCTAATTTACGATTATAACTCATGAAAAATCACCATTATTTCATATAATTATGAATTAGTAAAATGTAAATATAAATTTTAACATATTAAATAATATTATTAAATTAAATTATAATCAAATTACATTTGGGAAAAAAGTAAGAGGATTAAAATATGATATATCATGATGCATTAAGTGAAATATTAGAAAATGTAAGCAAAACAACGAAAAATGTTAATCCTAAACAATTATCTGAAATGACCAACATGATTGAAAATGTAGAAAGCGTTTTTGTAATGGGTCTTGGTCGTTCTGGCTTAGTAGCTAAAGCATTTGCAATGCGTCTAATGCATTTAGGTTTAAACGTGTATGTTGTAGGTGAAACTGTTACACCAGCCATTACTGATAAAGATTGTCTCATAGCAATATCAGGTTCTGGTGAAACTAGTTACATTGTAAGTACTATAGGTATAGCTAAAAATATAGGTTCTAAAATAATGGCCATAACATCATATTCTGATAGTACATTAGCAAAAAATGCAGATCTCATTGTGGAATTACCTGGTAGAACAAAAATAGAAAGTGAAAACAGTTATATTCGTAGACAAATAAGTGGACAACATCAAACTTTATCTCCTTTAGGAACATTATTTGAGGTTAGTGCATTAATATTTTTGGATGCGACTATAGCACAAATGATGCATGATCTTGGCCAGACAGAAAAAGATTTAAAAGCTCGACATACTATTCTAGAATAGAAAAAAAATGTATTCATAGATTATCTATGAATTATCCTTTTTTTAACTTACTACAGTTATAATTGTGGTTTTATTTTTAAAAGTATAGCGAATTTCGATTATTTCATTAAGTATACTTGGAATATCAATAGTTATAGTCTGATTCAATAATTCTCCTTTTAATTGAAGTGTTATATTTTTACCTTGATTATCTATGAATAATATTTTACCAGGTATGAATACACGATTATATGAAATTTCAAGTAATGCATTTTCTTGAAAATTCGACCAAATAAAATTAATAAGATCTTCTTCTTTTAGATTTATATTAACACTATTCATAATTTAACCTAATGTTCTTTAATCCATACATGACCTTTACCTTTGGAACCTATATCACCAGAATATAAATTGTAAGTTCCAAAATAATATTTGTCATGTATGAATGGATTTTGTATTTTTTCTTCTAATTTAAAACTTTGAAGCATTTCTTGGACTTTACCATTTATAACCATAGTTCCTTTCTTCATTTCAGCTGCAGGCCATTTATCCACATCACCATTTATTTCAATGAATCCCCCCACCATATGTATACCTGCTAAAATATCACAGTTACCTCCAATATAAATTTCTCCACCCATCATACAATCAGCTAATTGTTTACCTGCATCACCATTAACAATAATTTTACCGCCAGACATACCTCTCCATTCACCAATATATGATGAACCACAATATTCTTTGACATTACCCTTGATTTCTAGAATCCCACCAGTCATTTCACGACCAGCATAACTTTCTGCATCACCATTAACAACTATATGACCCCCAGACATCATACTACCTACATGTAAATCCACATTACCATTAGCTATAATAGTACCACAGCTCATCCGATTACCAATATATTTAACCCTATATAAATCACCATCAATAAAAATTGTACATTCATCGGCTTTATCACATTCCCCTTGAATTTCAACTATAAAATATTTATTTAATGGTTCTTCTTGATTTCCATGATAAATAATAGTTTGTTCTATTTCTTCTTTAGATTTATCATATAATAACTCAGGTAAAACATTATCAAACTCTAAAGGTATTGTGACACCTTTTTTCATGAATAAATTTATAGTTTTCATTTAATCACCATATTCTACATCAATTCTAGTATCGGGTTTGATAAAATGATTACAAACACCATAGTTTTCATAATTAATTGTATAATATTTATTGAATTCTGGTTTTATTCTGTTAATTAAATCCTCTTCTCTTTCTTCAAGTCCTTTTACATTACACCATATATGATTACTATCAACTAATTGAACTATATTTCCTTCTTTAACTAAAATTTCACCATCTTTAATGGTATATAAAGTATTTAATAATTTTTTTTCAATTACTGAACTGTTTTGAAGTGATGTAGGATCAAAATCATTCACATCAATATCATATACTGACACATCTGCTTTAGCACCAACACCCAAATGTCCTCTATCATTTAAACCAAGAATTTTAGCTGGAGATGCTCTGGTTATAGTAGCTATTTCATTCCAAGAATATTCTTTATCATATGCAGCTATCGATGTTCTTCTAGTTGCCCATGAGTGAACTTCATTATCTAACATATCATTTATTTTTTCATTACTCATTATCCAACTTATTATTTTAGGATATCTTATAAATGGAGCTGCATTAGGAGAATCTGTAGTTAAAACTATTTTCCAAGGATCATTAACACCCAATAAAAATTCTAATCCTACAGCCCATTGTAATGTACTTACTGGAGATTTATTTGAATAAATTGAAGGAATAAGTCCAGAAGAAGTTTCTACTTCAATATCTTTATTTGACCATTTTAATCCAGTTAATTTAAATAAATCATATTCCATTGGACCATCAGCAGTCATTGTAGTAGTTTCATCAAAGGTTAATTGACCGATATCACAAGTCATGTGATTATGACTATTTATATAATCAATTAATTCTGAAGCACCTGAACTTACATCCCTCCAAGTAGTGCCTTTATAAGCATGGAATTGTATATGTGTACAATGAAGTATTTGATCTCTAGAAACATTTTTATTCTTTTTAATATCTTTAACGCAATCAAATGTTTCAAGAGTAGTTTCATAATTACCTGGATGACCCAAATCATTTGTATGAACATGTACTGAATGAGGAAGCCCTAATTTCTCATTAACTTTAGTTAATTCACGTATTACCTCTCTACCAGTTACACCCCAGTGAGGTTCTGGTTCATCTAAATCTTTAACATTTTTACCCCAACCCCATGCTTCACTTCCACAGGGATTAACTATTTTAATTCCATAACCTTTAGTTAATTTTAGCCACTTCGAAATAAAAAGCATTAAATCTTGTGAATTATTTTCTTTTACAAATTTAAGCATAAACCAGTTATTACCAAATAAAGTTAAAGTAGGTACGTCCAAATTGGGAATACTTTTGATTTGCTCATGAGTATCTTTTGCCTCAAGAGGTGGTACTGCAGCTTCAGTAACTGTAGTATAACCCATCCTAGTATACCTATACCCTGTTGCAGGACAAGTTGGAACAGAAAACCCTGCTTCAAATCCATCAACACCACCAAATGATGCTTTTTTTATACCTTTTCTAATATCCTCCGGACGATATAATCTACCTGTTGCCAATTTAGGGCCTGCAATATGAGAATGTAAATCTACACCACCCGGCATTACTAATTTACCTGAAATATCTATTTCTTTTGCATTATTGGAAACTTCTTCAACAATTTTATTATCTTTGATTAATATATCTTTTTCTTCACCATCTATATTATTAGCTGGATCAAAAACTATTCCTCTTTTTAAAATATATTCCATTTAATTGTCTCCTTTACATTTTAATTGTTGAATACGTTTATATAATTCTATGAAAATCCATTCATGAGAATGGCAATTACGTGGTTCTTCAACTACTTTTTTCATATACAATGGTACTGAATCAATACGATAAACAGTTCCAGCTGTTTCGATACCTAAATTAGTACTTGGTAGAACAACATCAGATAATTCTGTTATAGGACCCCATGTAGTTCCAATTTGAACTACTGGAATATTAACTAAATGTTTTATAGAATAACCCGGAAATTGAATAACTGGATCATCAGATACTGATACAAAAACATCAGGTTCTCTTCTATTGAGTAAATCAATTGTTGTGGTTTCACCTATCATGTATCTAGGATAACCTCTTGCAAAATCAACCCCATAAGGATAACCTGTTTCAGAAGTTAATGCTACATTGAATCCCCCTACATTTAATGAACCTTTCATAGGTAACATGGACCACTTAGAATAACTATTTAAATCTTCAATCAAACGTATCAAAATATCAGCATTTCGTTGTTTAGACAATGTTTGACTTACACCTAACCCCAAGAATATTACTCCACATTCAGCATTTTTCATTATATTAACCATTTCCATAATTTTATCTTTTGGAACTCCTGCAACTTCATCATCAATTTTTTGACCTTTTAGTACTGTCCTTAATGCATTGAAAAAATAATAATCTTCATTCATATTAAATTGTATCCAATCATCAGATATTTTAGCTGTGTTAGTGAATTTTGGATCCCATGTTATTACTTGCCTATCTTTTCTACCACCTTGTCTGAAAAAACCTTTAGGAAACGCTGTGAATTTAGATAAATGTCTTGGATGATCACTCATAGGATTTGTTCCAACATAAATTATGACATCAGCCCTATTTTTTACCTCACCATAAGTAGTCACAGGGTGCCCTACATTTTGAAATGCTTGTATTGTAGTACCATGATATATTGTTGAAGAATTATCCATCACAGCACCCGTTAATTGAGATACTTTTATTCCCTTTTTAATGGATTCTATTGATGATTCACTCCACCCATATAATAATGGCCTTATACTTTCAGATAATAACATAGCAACTTTATCCAAAGCTTCATCCCATGTAGTTTCTTCTAAAATACCTTCTTCATTTCTAATCATAGGATTTAATAATCTTTGGTCAGGATGACAAACTACTTTACTAGCACCCAATCTACAAGCATTTCTAATACCTACAATTTGCTTATCTTTTAATAAATATGTAATATCATCACAGTTATTTCCACAACAAAAACAGACACAATTATTTACTTCTTCATCATATTCTAACATTGTCATAATATTACCTCATTTTTATATAAACTGGTTTATCATTTGCACTTTCAGAATTAGAGTTATTATATTTATTATAATTTACATTAATTAACTCTTTAACAAGTAAAACATCTTTATCGGATTTACTTATTTTACCAAGAATCCCTTTATATGTAGGAACACTACAACAATATGTTTCAGGACTCACAACAACATTAGACCAAGGCCCTCTAGGTATGAAAATCATTTTTTCATGAGGAGCATCATGAGATTTCTTAGCATATAATGTGACATGACCCCACTTAGTTTTTACATCCACAGAATCACCTGGTTTTATGGATAATTTTTCCATGTCCCTAGGATCCATATATACTACCGCCGCTACTTGCCTATAATCATTTTTTAATGTAGATCCGTTTTTTTCATGAAAAACTTGTTTTGCTGTTGTTCCTGTATTGATTAATACTTCCATTTTTTTCATTTAAACACCTTTCTCATGATAAATTGATTTTGTTGGACAAACTTTATTACATTCCATGCATGATATGCATTTTTCAGGATGGAATAACGTTACAACACCATTTTCTATCAACATTATAACTTCTGTTGTATCAGGCCCACTTCCCCAAGCAATTTGAGGACATATTTTCTGATTGATTGGACATACCATCACACAGGTCCCACAACCTAAACAGTTCTTTTGGCTAACTTTCAACATTGCTCGTACTCCCACATTTTTATAAAATGAAATTATTTTAATAATTATAGATAATGAATCATCTAAATTAATCCTATCAAATATAAATGTTAAAAATTTTATTAAATTTGAAAAATAAAATCAAATAGACAAAATTGTTATTTAAAACTATATGTTTTTAAGTAAAAAAAAGTTACTATATTGATACTAGAAGAATATTAAAATAATAAATAACATATTATAGATTATAATAAAAAATCATTATAAAATCTTGGATGTAAAAATATGGGAAAAATTAAAAAAGAAGAAATTATTGAAATTCTTAGCAAATATGATAAAAAAGACATTACCATAGCCACTCTTGGTAGTCATACTGCACTACATATTTTAAATGGTGCTAAACAAGAAGGTTTTAGAACTGCCGTTGTTTGTGAACCCGGAAAAGAAAAACCTTACGAAAGATTTGGTGTAGCTGATGAATTTATTTTTGTTGACAAATACAGAGATATCGTTAATGAAGATATTCAAAAACAATTACGTGATATGAATGCAATTGTAGTACCACACGGATCTTTTGTTGCTTACGCAGGTTTAGATAATGTTGAAGATAAATTTAATGTCCCAATGTTTGGAAATCGTGACGTTTTAAGATGGGAAGCTGAAAGAGATAAAGAAAGAAAAATGATTACTGAAGCAGGAATCAGAATGCCTTATAAATATGATGACCCTGAAAAAATTGATAAAGAAGTAATGGTCAAATTCCCTGGAGCTAGAGGAGGACAAGGCTACTTCATTTGTTCCAGTTATGAAGAATTCCAAGAAAAAATAGAAGAAATGAAAGCTAGAAATTGGATAGATGACAATGATGTTAAAGATGCACATATTGAAGAATATGTGTGTGGAACCAACTTCTGTATCCATTATTTCTATTCAGTATTAAATGATGAAGTTGAAGTTCTTGGAATGGACAGTAGATACGAAACCAATATTGATGGAATAGTTAGAATTCCTGCACAAGACCAAATAGCCGCTAATTTAAGTCCATCATATGTTGTTAGTGGAAACCACCCTGTAGTAATACGAGAATCATTACTCCCACAAGTATTTGATAATGGTGACAGATTAGTAGAAAAAGCTAAAGAATTAGTTAAACCCGGTATGAATGGACCATTCTGTTTACAATGTTTATGTAATGATGACAGAGAATTAGTTATTTTTGAAATGAGTGCTCGTATCGATGGAGGTACAAATACATTCATGAATGGTTCTGCTTACTCCTATCTTAAATTTGGTGAACCAATGAGTATGGGACGTAGAATATGTAGAGAAATCAAAAATGCTATAAATGATGATAAATTAGAAGATATTATAACATGAATATCTTTTTTTAACCCTCAACCCTTTTTTTGAAAAATAAGT
>SUTP01000061.1 GCA_015062815.1 Methanosphaera stadtmanae
TGTTAGTAATATGAGATTTCTTATAAATACACCTGGAGATGCTTCATTACTTACTCAAAATTTAGATAAAAGCTTTAGAATTAATTCTGATGAAAATAAATTAAATATTATTATAAATGATAATATAGAAATTAAAAGAAATTTAAGAATGTTTATTCGTAAAAGTTCAACAAAAGAAATTGTATATTTAAATTTAAATGAATCAAAAACTGCATTTGAAGCAGAATGGGAATATTTTTTAGACTCTAGATCATCATATTCATTATTTTTAAGAATTTATAATGATAACGGACAATTAAGAAGAGATGTTCCTTTAAATGAAAAATATTTAGAGAATTTCTATGATAAATTTTTAAAAATTGATAATTTGAATGTTAAAATTTTCAAAAATAAAAACAACAATATTGAAATTAAATCATTTCAATATAACTTTTAATTCCTTTTATAACTTTTCAGAACAAGAATAATAATAATTTTTGAAAAAAAAGGTAAAACTGAGTGTACACTATAATGTGTATAGTAGTTTTTCTATATCAAAGTCATGATGTATCATTCTGTATAAGAATGCTTTTTTTAGTTGTGATTTCTTGATTTTTAATGTTTTCATTTCAATCACCTTTTTCTTATAATTTGTTTATTATTTTATGTATTTATTTATGTGATTCTACAATATTCTATTGTATTTATTAGTATTTATACCTTTTTATACTCTATTATGTAAACATTGTATAATATTTAATGAAAATAAGTGTTAATAATGATAGATATAGTAAAATAAAATAAGTAAATGTGAACAGTTTATAAAATCTAAAAAATAAGTATGGAAAATTTATAAAATAATAAATAAATTATTAAATAAAATTGAATTAATTAAAGAGAAATTTAATATAAAAAAACTATTTTTTTCTTAATTTACGACCAACACTTCTAAGAGGCTCAGTTAATTTCCAACTATTAGAATTACTCATCTTATTTAATTCATTCTTAAGATGTTCATTTTCTTTAATTAAATTATTTCTTTCCTGACTAGAAAACCCTGAATTAGAATAACCTGAAGCTGCTTCCAAATGATTATACTGTTGATTCATAGTATTAATAAACAAATTATTAATTTCCTTATAATATGAAATGTTAATATCACCTTCACTGGCCAGTAACTGTTTAAGTTTCTCTTCCATTTCCAAATAATTAACTTTCAAATCATCAATCATGACATTTTGAACTTCAATCATGTCATTAATTTCCTTGTTTTCATCCAACAATTCCTTATTAGTTTTTATTAAAGTATGATTACGTTCTATCATATCTTCAGTCTTATTATACAATAATTTATTTGAATCTTCCAAGTGCTTATTAGTCTTACTTAAGTCCAGATTTTCTTCAAGATATTTATCATTTAAATCAGTTAACTTGTTAATTAATTTATCTTTTTCATTAATTTTATCCATTAAAACTTGTTTAGATTCAGTTAAAGCTATATTACGATTGTATAATTTTTCTTTTTCCTGAATTAGTTTTTCAAGTTTATTATCCTTATTTACCATACTTACCACCTAAATCTAATCATCCCAGAGAGCCTTTTTAAATCCTAATTCCTGAGCAAGTTCTGGTTCCCATTGATTTTTATAGAGCATTAAATTAAATGATTTAATACCTTTTTTCTGTCTTAATTTCCTGGTTGCTTTTTGAAGTTTATGATATACAATTGAATCAGAAACATGATAAACTTTTAAATTCATAATATGCCTAATATAATTAGAAAATATTCTATCTGACCTATAATGTCTACCTAATTCTGCATCTAAACCTAATGAATTATCAAGAACATCACGTTTGATATATACACAGAAAAATGGTGCAAAACTTAATTCTAATACATTACCATCATGGAAAACTGGCATATTAATTATATTCTTATGATGTCTGGATGGATTCACATCACAATCAAAGAATGGTGTTGCATATGGAACATGATCATTCATTGAATGTGTATTACCCGGTAATATCTGTTGAGGAACTATTAAACCACAATCAGATATTTCATAGGCATATTTCTGCATAGCCTCAACTGAACCTTTTGTTAAATTTGTATCATTATTTAATAATAATATATCAGAATCTGAATCTGTATGATTAATTCCAATATTTACAGCATGAGTAAATCCATAATTAATATCTAATTGAATTAATTCAATAATATTCTTTGATTCTAAGAGTTTTAAATAATATCTAACTGCTTCATTAGAATTATTATCAACAATAACTATTTTTAATTTATCACCTAGGTTTAATGATTGAATTGATTTAATACAATCTCTTAAATCATCTAAAGCCTGATAATTTGGTATTACAATAGTTACCTTTCGAGTAAGTTCATCATTTACTCTACACTTCATTTTATTATTATCTTGAATAAGTTTATTATAATGAGTATTTGAATCTTTATTTTCTGTATTTCTTAATGATATTTCACTTATCCTATTTTGTGCATTGTCAAAGTAGTATTTTGATAGTAATATTGGAACAGAATATATTTGACAGTCATTACTGATTTTTAAGATAAAATCCCAGTCAACTAAACGTTTTAAACTTTCATCAAAGTATCCGACAGTTTTAATCACATCTTTTTTATGTGCAAAACAATTAATATCAATATAATTTCCATTATGTAATAATGATTTATTATATGTGCCAAATCTCATTGCAAAAGGTAGTGAATTAAAATCTCTGTATAATAATTGTCCAGAATATACTGCTTCGGCTTGAGGTAATTCTATAAATGCACCCATCATTGCCTTCAAGTATCTTGAATCCCATTCATTATCAGTGTCCAAGTAGAAAATATATTCTCCTTTAGCTATCTTTAATGCCGTGTTTCTTGTAGCACTAGCTCCCTTATTTATATCATGATTTACTAAATGAATTCTATCATCCTTTTCGGCAAATGTTTTTAGTACCTCTCTAGTTCTGTCGGTACTTTTATCATCAACAATTATTAATTCAAAATGGGTATATGATTGGTTTAAAACTGAATTAATAGCTTTGTCAATTATATCTTCTCTATTATATGCCGGCATGATAACAGATACCAATGGTTTTTTTTCTAGATTATCCACATTTTGTGATAAATATTTTGCAATCTCATCCATGAATGCAAAACATCTTTTTTCTTCTTCAAAAAATGGTGCTCGTATTACTGGTGAAACATATGCATCTGCTAAAAAACCTGAAAAATCTGTGAAAACAGGTTCTGGCCTATCTTCTTCTTTTGGTTTAATGAAATCTTCTTTAGCTTTTATTTTAGGAGTATTATCTCCTAATTTAAAGTATAATTCCTTAAATTCCTGATTATATCTGATTACTTCATCATCCATATCGGTTTTTTTGAAGAATTTTTGTTTTAAATAATAATAACCATTTGAAGTTATATTATTCATTATTTGATTAAATGCTTTTGATGAATCCCCAGATAAATATAGGACTCCTGGAATATCTTCTAATAATTGTCCAATCAATGTGTTTTGATTATAAGTGATAAATGGAATTTTATATTTTTCCAGTTCATCTATAACATCAAATATTTCATAAAATTCTGAGAAAAATCCTATGAATTCTGGTTGAATTTCTTGAACAGCATTATTTATACTGTTTAATGTATAATCTTGAATATAATGGAATTCAAAGAGATTATCCACATCTTTTTTAAGAATAGCCTTTAAATAATTATTAGTATCATTATCCACGTTACCAATAATTAAAAACTTAACAGGCTTTTTAATATGTGCTTCAATTGATTGATTATTTAAATCTTTGACGTTTAATGATTCAATATTAGATAAATGAACATTATCATATGATTTTATAGAGTCAATGTTAGAATTTATTACCATTGGTTTAGTCATTGTATTTGAAACTTTAGCTAGGATATCTATATTGTCTATTACATCATAAATTTGTATTACATCAATATTTAATGAAGATATTAAATTAAAGTATATTTCTTCCAGTTTTTGTGTGTCATTAGAAATATCTAATTTCCAGTGTTTTAATGTTGAATTGTATCTATCTTTAAGAGCCAGTTGTCCATCTAAATATACAAGATAATATGAATCAAGTATATGCTTATTATGTAGTGTATAAAAGTCAAGTGCCAGTTTAATATTATCTTCTTTAAGAACATATAAAACTCTGTTGGATATTGTTAAATTATTAAATTCCCTAATTGCAACATCAATATTCTTTTCTAAAATTTTTATTTCTTCAGAATTTAGGGATTCATCAATTAATGAATATACACCTGAATTATTATGGTATTGTTTTAGTAAATCAAGATTATCCTCTAAAAAATCATAATTATTATATACATAACTACTATCACATAGGACATGATTTAGCTTATTATTAAGTAATTCAAATCCTAATATTTTTTCATCAATATCATAATATAAGTTAATATTTTCTAAATCAAGTAAATCAATATATTTTTCTTTAATAAATAAACAATATCCATTACTAATTGTATTTACTATGTTTAAGTCCTCTGAAGACTTTTTAATTACATTTGAAAAACCTTCATTAGTTAACAAGTATTCTGTTTCTTTTTCATATCTTTCTGGAGAAAGATTATTTACTGCATTAGATAATGGACTTACCATACTTATTGTATTATTTGAATAAGCCTTTATAATTAAGTTATTTAACCAATTAGGAGTAACTTCTGCATAACTATTCAAAATTACAAGATCATTATCTATTGTTTTTATTGTTTGCTCAAGTAATTTAAGTAAATTGTTATCAGAATTCTTAATTACTTTTATATCGGATTTATCTTTTAGATAATCTGTCCAATCATCATCATAATCATCATCTAAAACAATTAATTCATAATCAATATTAGTATAATCAATTACTAAATCAATACACTTTTGTGTAATCTCATGATTAAATGATAAAACTATGATAGATAATTTTTTATCCAAATGATTCATGATTGACTTACTTGTCTGATAATCATAGTCTTTATAGCATAAATCCCATATATTACGTTTATAATTATTTTTTTTACCTATTGTAGCATAATGTAATAATGCATCAGACAGATAATCATTATTTGATAAATATCTTTCATGATAGAATAAATTAGAAAAATGTCTGTTAGGATTTCTAAATGATTCCATATATCCTTCTTCAATCCAATGAATAATTGGATTAGAAGCCCATACAGATTCTTTAAGGTCTTTATATTGACTTAAATAATATTTTTCATCAAATAATCGTGATTTTTCTAGTATCTGAAGTCGGTTATCAAGGTTTGAATAATATTGAGAATGTATATATTCAATCTGAGTATCCATATGTTTATCATAGAGTATATAATAAACTAATGGGTTAAAACCTGATTCTTTAACTTCTGGATGTGTTTTTAGATAATTTTTTGTGTTGAAATCTTCATTAGGATTAGTTAATTCCATTACTGCAAAATCCAGATAATGTTGAATAGGATCCAGCTGTGCACCCTCAACATCAGGATACTCTGTTAAATACCACTTATCATCAAATAAGCAGGACATTTTTATTATATTATAACTTTCAGAATCCATGAATTTTTTAAATGAAATACTTGGTTGATTATCTTTACTGAAAAATGGGAAATTACTATATTCTTTAATCTTTTTATAAAAAATACTGTTTTTATTTCTTTTTGAATTATATAATATATTCTCCCAGAGAACTACAGATGTATTTAATAAATAATTTTCTCTCACATCACGTCTTGCATTTGTTAAAATAGTTTTTCTAAGATCAACATCCTCAATTAACCTTATAATCTTTTCTTCCCAGTCTTTTGTATTATTTTCTGCAAGTACACCCGTTATACCATCCTGAATATTTTCTCCGTATGGTCCTAAATTACTAAAAATACATGGAACATTCAATGCAGTATACTCCAGATATTTTAATTCACTTTTACTATTATTAATAGGAGTATCTTCTATTGGAGCAAGAGCCACATCCCAGTTAACCGTTTGTTTTAACCATTTAACAAAGTTAGGATAATCTCTTTTATCTTGAGGGATACTAATTTCTTGAGCATAATTTAAATCTTCATCGGATCCACCAATAATCTCAAAAACTACTTCCTGATTCTTATTTTTAAAGTACTCTTTTACATTAATTATAGCCTCTTCAACAAGTTTTAAATCATTTTTATGAGTTGTAGTTCCCATATATCCAATTTTAATTATATTAGAATCCTTAGGTTTAAATGCTGATTCATTATTCCATGCCTCTGTTAATGTATTAGGAATAACTGTAATATTATCATTATAAATAGATAATTTATCCTTAAGATAATTAGTGGAAACAACAAGTTCATCAGCATTTTCAGCAATACGTACTATAGTTTTAGAGGTTTTTGAATACTTTTCATACTGAGGATGTGACAAGTCAATATTTATTAAATCATCATCTAATTCATAAATCAATTTAATATCCAATAATTTACATTTTTCAATCAACAAATTAGTAAAATCATCATCCAATACATTTCTCTCAACAATAACAATATCCAAAAAGAATAAATCATTTTCTAAATCATCTTTACATTTATCCTGCTCAGACATGTTAATAATATACGGCGTGTACTCTTCATTATTCAATAAACATAAATTAGACAAAATCCTTATATGTGAACTTGCCTGATAATTAATAAATAAACCAATTTTCTGAGTATCATCAGATAAATCCAACTCAGAATATTTCTTTAAATTATAATAAGTATCCAAAAGAATGTCCTCCCCATATAAAATGATTAAAAGTTAAAAAGCTTAAAATCAATGATTTATTTGAATATATATTTGTTTATCAAAGAATATAAAATATTTGAAAAATTAAGAAATCTATCTAAAAGATTCTTATTTCATATAGAAAGTAAAGTCTTAAAACCAATTTAAAACATTATTATCAATAAAAATAGTAGAAGAGCTTTATAATTAATTATTTATCATAGAGAAAATATTTACTAAAGAATCAATCACGTGAAATTTCATCCAAGAACAATCCCCTCCCGCCTAACATTTTTCATGAATGTGAAATCATTAATTTGATTCATTTTATCAGTACTCATAATTATTGGTGTAATTACTTCTTGATTATTTAACACAATTTGAAAAGATTCAAAAGTAATTTTATCTTGAATTTCCTTTTGATAATCAGATATGATTAAAATATCAATATCAGAATCTTCTGTATCATATCCACGAGCAACAGAACCAAATAAGATAATTTTAATTATTTTATCTGAATTAATAGCTTTTGAAAACTTTTGAGCAATTTCAATTCGATTATTCATCCGAATCACCAAAGAATTAATCTTTTTATAATTATCAATATTAATTTCATTAATATTTAATCCTTCAAGAATTTCATAGAAAAAATATGATTAATCATTCTAAAATCAATAATAACCATGTGAATAACAATTAAATTCGGTTTAAAGAACATATATTTAAATATTTCTTCGTATAGATATATAATCATTTATTGTAAGATTATGTCTTATTAAATAAATTATATTGAAAAAAAAAGAGGTTTATTATGTCAAGTAAAACTCAATATGCATTAATATTCTGTTTATTAATAACAGTAATATTAGGACTTGGCGTTGTATCAGCTACAGATAATACAAACTTAACTGATGCAAATGATTTAACATCAGAAAGTCCAAGTTCAAATGTAGATGTTATAAATGAGAATAATAATAACATTCACGAGTTAAATACAAATAATGAAATTAAAAAAGTAAATACAACTAAGGATACAAAATTAAATGCAAATAATAACAGTGCAACAACAATAACTGTAAATAATTATGCTGAATTATATGATCAAGTAATATATTTAAGAAATCAGGGAACTGCAACTTCATATACATTGAATTTAAATTCTAAAGGTGATTACACAATAACTGATACTTTGATATGGGGTACTTACAATGGACCTGCCAGATATTTAACAATCAATGGAAATGGTGTTACAATAGATGGTAAAGGTAGTAAAAGTTTCCTAACTGTTAACGCTAATTATTCAGTAACTCTTAATAATTTAAATATTATCAACAATTACCGAACCAATACTAGTGGTGGTGGAGCTATATTTGCTAATGGAGATTTAACTGTTAATAATTGTAATTTCACTAATTGTAAAACAGTTGATTCATCAAGTCACAAAAATACGCATGGAGGAGCAATTCGTTCAGCAAATGCAAAATTAACCATTAAAAATTCCATATTTAAACAGAATTCTGCAACAGCTGGAGCTGGTGCAGTAGTTATATCTACCACAAAATCTATAAGTCCAAATACAAATGTAACTACAATAAAACCAACATTATTTATAAGCAACAGTCAGTTTATTAGTAATAATGCAGATCATGGTGGAGCTATAAATATAGAAGAATATATTGCAGCAAATATAACAGATTGTACTTTTTCAAGCAATAAAGCTATAGATGGTGCAGGTATAAATACTGATGAAACTTCATATTTAATTTCTACAAATAATAAATTTTTGAATAATATTGCTACAAAATCTGGAGCTGGATTATATAATGGAATTAATGCTACAATGAAAGTTGTTAATAATACTTTCACAAATAACCAGGCAGTATATGGTACGGGTATTGTTAATCAGGAAGGTTCTACTTTAATACTTAGTGATTCAATATTTACAAATAATAAAGCTAATGGAACCAATGCTGGTGGTGGAGCTATACATAATACAATAAAAGTTACTGGAACTGTAGATAATTGTACATTTAATAATAACAATGCAACGGTATATGGTGGAGTTATTTCTAATGTAGAAAATAATATACTCACAATAACTAAGAGTAAATTCAACAACAACATAGTAAATAGATTCGGAGGAGCTATATACAACAATAACAAAAATACCGTGACAATAAAAGACAGCACATTCACAGGTAATACTGCAGAGACTGTAGGTGGAGTAATAGCTAACATTAATAACAATAAAATTACTATAACCAACACCAAATTCAACAACAACATAGCAAAACAAAACGGTGGAGTAATGTTTAACCAAAATAAAACCACCATGACAATAAAAGACAGCACATTCACAAGCAACAGCGCAACAACCCATGGAGGAGTAATTTACTCAGTATTATACTCAAATATAACTGCAAATAATGTAACATTCAATAACAATAAAGCTACTGCAGGTGGAGCTATAATTAATGGTAATGATTCTAATATGACATTAATTAATTCACAATTCAATAACAATAATGCAAGTTCATATGGAGGAGCAATAGCTAATATAGAAAGAAATACAATTACAATAACCAACACCAAATTCAACGACAACATAGCAGATAAATTCGGAGGAGCTATATACAACAATAACAAAAACACTCTAACAATAAAAGATGGAACATTCACAAGCAATTCCGCAACAACCAATGGAGGAGGGGCAATAGCCAACATTAATGACAATAAACTCACAATAACCAACACAAAATTCAACAACAACATAGCAAAACAAAACGGTGGAGCAATATTCAATCAAAATAAAAGTACTATTACAATTAAAGACAGCCCATTCACAAGCAACAGCGCAACAACCAATGGAGGAGGATTATACACAGGGGCAAACTCAACTGTAACTGCAACCAATACAACATTCAATAATAATAAAGCTACTTTAGGTGGAGCTATTTGTAGTCTTACTAATACTAATTTAACAGTAATTAATTCACAATTCACCAATAACACTGCAAGTAATACAGGATATGCAATATTTAATCCTGCACAAGCAACATTAATACTAAAAGGAAATAATCAATTTAATCCATTTGATGATAAGAACACCATAAAAAATAATGGTAATCAAAAGAATGAAACTATTAATTCAAAAATATCTATAAAATCCATTGAAGGTACTTCAGAAGTTAGTGTTAAAGGAATATTAACCGATGAATATAACTATCCAATAACTAATGTAAATGTCATTGTAAAATTTGGAAGCAAAACTCAAACTGTGAAAACCGATGCAAGTGGTAATTATATAGCAGACTTTTCAGGTATAACCAGTGGTACTTACACTGTAACAGCCACATTTAACAAAAATTCCTTATATAACTCTGCAAGTGCAAATACAACAAAAACTATCAATGTTCCTACACCTGGAAACACTTCAAATGCTAAGATATTTATTAATTCAATGAATGTACTTAATGGTAAATATGTGATTACAACTAAGATTGTTGATGATAAATTCAATAAAGTAGCTACCGGTCGTGTATCCTACAGACTTGATGGTAAATGG
>SUTP01000005.1:0-35970 GCA_015062815.1 Methanosphaera stadtmanae
ATTATTCGATTTCATACGAACTAGATAAAAATATAAATACTATGTTTATGAAACTTTTTATCATAGGATATAATTTGTTGAATTTTTAATAGTTAACAAAATTTTAAAAATTTGAATTTGAACATCGTAGTCTTATAAGGTGATTTAATGGCAGAAGAAATACGTATGGGAGTATATGTATGTCATTGTGGAGTTAACATTGGTGGAGTAGTAGACTGTGCTTCAGTTGCAGAATATGCAAACTCTCTTCCGGATGTTGTAGTAGCACGTGAATACAAATATACTTGTTCAGACCCAGGACAAGAAATGATACAAGAAGATATTAAAGAATTAAACTTAAACAGAGTAGTTGTAGCAGCATGTAGTCCTCGTTTACACGAACCTACATTCAGAAGATGTGTACAAGAAGCAGGATTAAACCCTTACTTATTTGAATTTGTAAACTTAAGAGAACAAGATTCATGGGTACACGGAGACAACCCTGCAGAAGCAACCAGTAAAGCAAAAGATTTAGTACGTATGGGTATAGCTAAAGCAAGATTATTAAATGCTTTAACCGCACAAACTGTAGATGTTAAAAAAACAGCTATGGTTATTGGTGGTGGAATTGCAGGTATTCAAACCGCTCTTGACTTAGGTGACATGGGATTCAAAACTTACTTAGTTGAAAGAAGACCAACCTTAAGTGGAAGAATGGGACAATTAGATAAAACTTTCCCTACTCTTGACTGTTCAATGTGTATTTTAGCACCTAAAATGGTAGATGCTGGTAAACACGAAAACATTGAATTATTAGCATACTCTGAAGTTAAAGATGTAGACGGTTACATAGGTAACTTCACAGTAACAGTAGAGAAAAAAGCAAGATATGTAGATGCTGATGCATGTACCGGTTGTGGATTATGTCAAGAAGCTTGTCCAATTGAAATAGAAAACTACTTCGATGAAGGAGTAGGTATGGTAAAAGCAGCTTACATTCCATTCCCTCAAGCAGTACCTCTCGTAGCAACTATTGATAAAGAATACTGTATTGAATGTCACAAATGTGATGAAGCATGTACTATTGGTGCAATTCATCATGATCAAAAACCTGAAGAAATTGAACTTGAAATCGGTACAATTGTAGTAGCTACAGGTTACGATCCATTTGACCCAACAGAAAAAGAAGAATACATCTTCGATCAAGCTGAAAACGTAATTACAGGTCTCCAAATCGAAAGATACATAAACGCATCAGGACCAACCCAAGGTCACGTAATCCAACCTTCCTCTGGTGAAACACCTAAACGTATAGCATTCATCCAATGTGTAGGTTCTCGTGATGAAAAAGTTGGTAACCCATACTGTTCCAGAGTATGTTGTATGTACGCAATGAAAAACGCACAATTATGTATCGACCACGAACCAGATACCGAAGTAACAATTTACTACATCGATATCCGTTCATTCGGTAAAGGATACGAAGAATTCTACAGACAATCACAAGAAAAATACGGAATTAGATTCATCAGAGGTAAAGCAGCTCAACTTATCGAAAACCCTGATAAAACAATCACCGTACGTGCAGAAGATACCTTATTAGGTAAAGCAACTGCATTTACTTATGAT
This sequence comes from Methanosphaera stadtmanae, assembly GCA_015062815.1. GTDB lineage: Archaea > Methanobacteriota > Methanobacteria > Methanobacteriales > Methanobacteriaceae > Methanosphaera > Methanosphaera stadtmanae_B. Next base: position 1,609 of record SUTP01000005.1, read on the forward strand.
TTAGTAGTATTATCTGTAGGTTTAGTACCTCCTGAAGGATCTGAAGATTTAAGACAAACTTTAAGTTTATCTAAAAGTGCTGACGGATTCTACATGGAAGCTCACCCTAAACTCAGACCTGTTGACACAATGACTGACGGAGTATTCCTTGCTGGAGTAGCACAAGGACCTAAAGATATTCCTGATACAGTAGCTCAAGCTTCTGGTGCAGCAGCTAGAGCAGCTATTCCTATGATTAAAGGAGAAGTAGAAATCGAACCTATTACTGCAGAAGTTGACAAAGATGTCTGTGGTGGATGTGAAATTTGTGTTGAATTATGTCCATTCGGAGCAATCACAATGGTTGACGGAAAATCTGACATAAACATAGCATTATGTAAAGGATGTGGAACTTGTGTAGGAGCATGTCCAACAGGTGCTTTAAACCAAGCTCACTTCAAAACAGAACAAATCCTTGCTCAAATCGAAGCAGCTTTAGGAAAATAATACCATTTGTTCATGGTTAGTAATGAGGGATTTCCCTCATTATTTACTCTTTAAATCATCACCAACTATTTTTAAAAAATTTTTATCATAATTATTTTTGAAATATTTTCGTATAATAATACAATAAAGTAATTATAACATTAAAAATAAAACTTATAATATAATAAGATATTTTTTAATATCACGATTATTTTAATCATTAAAATAAATACATTGAATCTTATCGTGGAGGATTTAGATTTGTCTAATTTAGAACAAGCACAAGAAATTAAAAATTTAACGAAGGAACACCATAAATGGATGAAAGATAGTTTAAATTTAATTGCTAGTGAAAATATAACTAGTAGAGCTGTACGTGAAGCAGTAGCATCTGATTTATCACATAGATATGCAGAAGGTTTACCTGGTGAAAGATTATATGAAGGATGCACCTATATTGATGCTATTGAAGAAAAAACCATTGAATTATCAAAACAATTATTTGGTGCAGAACATGTAAATGTACAACCAACTTCTGGTGTAACAGCAAATCTTGCAGCATTCTTTTGTGTAGCAGATCCAGGAGATAGAATTTTATCAATTAATGTACCTGAAGGAGGACACATTAGCCATGCTAGTGTAAGTGCAGCAGGTATTCGTGGATTAAAAATATCCTCTGTTCCTATGAATCAAGATGAAATGAATGTGGATATGGATAAACTTGCAGCAAAAATAAGAGAAAAAGAACCTAAAGCAGTAGTTCTTGGTGGAAGTTTATTCTTATTCCCTCATCCAGTAAAAGAAACTGTAGAAGTTGCTAAAGAGGTAGGTGCAAGAGTTATTTATGATGGAGCTCACGTTTTAGGATTAAATGCTGGAAAACAATTCCAAGATCCTGTAGCTGAAGGTGCTGATGTTGTAACTGGTAGTACTCATAAAACATTCCCTGGACCACAAGGTGGTATAATACTTTGTAAAGAAGAATTAGGAAGAAGAATGGATCACAGAGTATTCCCTGGTGTAGTAAGTAACCATCATCTTCATCACATGGCTGGTTTAGGTATTGCTACTGCTGAAATGTTAGAATTTGGTGAAGATTATGCTGCACAGACTGTTAAAAATGCTAAAGCTTTAGCAGAAAGCTTATGTGAATTAGGATTCAATGTACTTTGTGAAGATTTAGGATTTACAGAATCTCATCAAGTTGTTATGGATGTATCAAACTTAGGTGACGTAGCTAAAATGACAAAAACATTACAAAGTAACAATATTATCTTAAACAAAAACTTACTTCCATGGGATGATGTGAATAATAGTGCAGATCCATCTGGTATTAGAATGGGTTCACAGGAATTAACACATCGTGGATTCAAAGAAGACAACATGAAAGATGTTGCAAACTTCATAAAACAAGTATTAATGGATGGCAAAGATGTAACTCAAGATGTTATTGATTACATGCAAGATTATACTACTGTTCATTATGCATTTGATGACGGACTTGAAGGTTATGATTATATAGAATTTTAATTTAGATATAATTCTATATTAATTCTTTTTTTGATTATTATCTTCTATTTTTTTAGTCTCAGGTAGAAAAATGAGTAATATAAAACAATATGCAATAACAATACTAAAAACGGTGTTATTATTTATTTTAGAAATAAATATTGTTTATGTAGTTACTTATTACCTTGGAGGACTTGTTAATGCCGATTATGCAACTGTATCATTAATTGTACTTTTTTTAGCTTTAGTTAATGCATTATTATGGCCTGTTATTTCTTATTTTTCACTCAGATTCATAGTATTCACATTGGGATTAGGTACGTTTTTGATTGATGGTTTGTTCCTAGTGTTATTAAGTAATTATGTACCTGGTTTGGTTATAGAGGGATGGGGTATTTTTTCAGTCCCTTTACTTATAGGTGTTGTTGATTCTATTCTTTTAATAATTTTAGGAATGGATAATAAGAATTATTACTTCATGTATCTTCTTAAAAAGATTTTAAATAATCAAAATAAGGATGTATCTGATAAACCGGGATTTATTTTCTTAGAGATTGATGGTTTATCAAAAGATATTTTAGAAAAAGCATTAAAAAATGGTGATATGCCTACTTTGAATAAATGGATTAAAAATGGTTCTCATAACTTAACTGGCTGGGAGACTGATTTATCATCTCAAACAAGTGCATCTCAAGCTGGAATTTTACATGGGAATAATGATAATATTCCTGCTTTTAGATGGGTTGAAAAAGAAAATGGTAATAAAATAGTTTCATCTAATTCTGGTGGTGATGCAAGTAGGATTGAATCAAATATATCTGATGGTAATGGTTTATTAAGTTATCATGGTGCTAGTAGAGCTAATCTATTTTCAGGTGATGCAGAAGATACTATCTTGACATTTAGTGATTTTAATTCATTGTATAAATTATATAGTCCGTCATGGTATTATTTCTTCTTTACTCCATTTATAACTGCTAAAATTATGGTATTGGTGCTTTGGGATTTTTTATTAGAGTTTATTTCACGGATAAGGCATTTAGTACTTAATATTAAACCAAGATTAACTTTCAGAGGTTTATCTTATTATGTATCAAGGGCAGGAGCAAATGTTGTAGTAAGGGAAATGACTACTATTTCACTTATTGGGGATATTTATTCAGGTCAGTTTGATACAATATATGCAACATACATGGGTTATGATGAAATTGCCCATCATTCAGGAATTGATGATTATGATGCTTTTTATAGCCTTAAGCAGATAGATAAACAGTTTGGTGATATCGAAAATGCTATAAATGAGTCTAAAAGGGATTATAATATCATTATTCTTTCTGATCATGGTCAATCTAATGGTCCTACATTCAAACAAAAGTATGGTTTAACTTTAAATGATTTGGTTGAAGATAATTTACCTGACAATATAACTGTTCACAGCATATTACATTCTAATGATGATCATTTTACTAACACCATTCTATTTAAACCTTCTGTTGATTATGGAAGAGATACATATAACACTGCTAGGGGTCATCTTAGAGAAGTCTCTTCTAAATTTAAAGATGCTTTACCTTTAGATAATATTGATGATAAACGTGAATTGCTGAATAATAAAATAAAATTTAGTGATAGATTAAATAATTTATTTGAAAAATATGACTTGGACTTAAAACTTTCAGATAATGAAATAGTTACTGATGAAATGGCTCAAACTATTGTTTTGGCTTCAGGTAATCTGGGTTTAATTTATTTTACGGACTGGTCAAATAGATTAACCTATGAACAAATAGAAGATGCCTTTCCAGATTTAATTACTAGTTTAGCTAATCATCCAGGTATAGGTTTTATAATGGTAAATTCTTATATTTATGGTACTATGGTAATGTCAGGGGACAATGTTTATTATCTGGATGATGATACATTGGAAGGTGAGCCATTTTTAGATAAGTTTGGTAAAAATGTGGTTGAACATTTAAAACGTACTGACAAATTTAATCACGTACCGGACATATTAGTAAGCAGTGATTATGATGAAGAAAATGATGAAGTTTATGCTTTTGAAGAATTAATAGGTAGTCATGGGGGAGTCGGTGGAACTCAGCAAAAACCATTCATACTCTACCCAAGCGATTGGTCATTAAATGAGCAATTGATTGGTTCTATTCAGGTACATAAATTCTTTAAAAAAGAGTTATTGAATGCATGGAATAAGAATTAATTCTCATTCTTTATTTTTTCTTTAAGTTCGTTGATTGAATAAACTGTTGTTATATTTTCAATTGAATCTAATTTTTTTGTATTTTCAACGTCTATGTGTCTGATGTATAATGATATTTCTTTATCAGTTATAACTGCATCATATTTACATGTATCTTCACATTTTTTACATCCAATACATAGTTTGGTATCAATGTTAGGTGGATTTATAGCATCTGTTGGACAGTTTATTTTTGCATAACATATTTCACATAGTTGACATAATCTTTTATCAATATATGGGGGTAAATGTGTAATAGTTTTTCCTTCTTTTTTATCTGTTGGTAAAATTAATACGGGTATTTCACCTTTACCTGCCTGTGCCACAACATTTGTTATAAGTGTATCTGCAATTCCATGAACAATTTTTGCAACAGTATTGGCAGTAGTTGGAGCTATAACAATCAAATCATATTTTTGATGTGTTAACTTACCACTTAAAGGGTATGAATAAGCTTCATCTTCATCATAAACAATTTTATTATGTGAATTTTTCTTAACTATTGATTGTATCCAATTATTATAACCATATAATTGTATTACTTCACGACCTGATCTGGAAAAGATAATAGTAACTTTATTATCTGATGAAATTCTTTCTAGTTCTTCAATACTTTCTTTTAGTAAATCTCCAGCTCCGGTTATGCCCCACATTATTTTCATTTTTTCAAACCTTTTTTAATTTTATTTCAGTTATTTCGGGTGGACAATTAATCCTATACCAAAAAGCATTAGTTCCTATACCTCTATTTGTATATTGTATCATATTATTTACTTTATAAGCTCCTGAAGGATATTTCAGGAAGTTTTTTCCTCTAATAGGTGAACCTAATTTAGGTATTGTTAGCTGACCACCATGACTGTGTCCGGACAACTGTAATATGAATGGATAATACTTTGAGGTAGTATCAGCAAAATCTGGTTCATGAGCAAGCATAATAGCTGGAAAATCATTATCAATTTTTTTAAGAACTTTATTTATATCATCTTGTCCAACAGTTATACTGTCTACACCAGCTATTTGAAGCTTATCTTCATTTTTTTCAATAGTATATACATCATTATTAAGGTTAACTATACCAACGTTTTCCATTACTTTTGAAATTTCTTTTGGCATAGTCCAATGATCATGATTTCCAAGTACGGAGAATATTCCATCTGCTGATTGTAATTTACCAAGACATTCACTTAATTCATCTAAATATTTTTTTGCCTCATAGGATACATAATCTCCTGTTAATGCAATAATATCAGGATTAAGATTATTTATAAGAGAAACTACGCCATCCAGTTTATTTTTGTTAATCCATTGACCTAAATGAATATCACTTACTTGAACAATTTTATAATTATCAAAAGAGTCTCCAATCATATTGGTTTTAAGAATAATTGGCACTATTTCATATTCATCTTCTTTAAAATTTCCACGATGAAGTTTGTCCCGGGTATTGTTCATAATATTTTGTATTTTACTTTTTGCAACAATTGAATTAGGGGCTTGTTTACTATATTCCTTGCCATCATCAGAATTTTCTTTCATGTCCATCACTTATTGATATTTTTGTATTTAATGATATATCATACTTATTTATACTACCTTCAGGTAATTCAATAATGTATTTTATATTTCCTTTTTTTGGTAAATATATTTTCCATGGTTTTAAAGTAGTAATTTCCTGTACACACATATTTTTATTAATGTAAATTAAGTCAATAGTTTTTCTCATAAAACACGTGTGTATAGAAGATAAATATTTATTGGCATATTTCTGTTTGAATAATAGGCCATTGAATTGTTTTTGACCCATTAAACCTATTAATTTTTTTAGAAAACTTGATGCACATTCAAGTTTTATGAATTTTTCATTTTGTTTATAATAAAAAGTAATTTTATACATAACTGTTTAGTATTATTTATAATCTTTATAAATATTATTTTTTTTGATTAGAATTATCTATCTTATTTTCAAAATGATTTATACTTAATTAATTGTTTCCTACCCAAACTATTAAAAAAAAATATTAAATATTTGGCTACAAATATATAATATAGCTATATTATAAATAAAAAATCATATTTATAAAATTTTTAATAGGATATAATTATTTTAAAATTATTTCAAAAATGAGGATTATTTTTAATAAATTCATAATCATTTTTTTAATATAAATTTTAAGAGGTGTTACAATGAGAAATATAAGAATAGAAAAAGCATTACAAAGACCAGTCGAACAAGATGAATTAGAAGTAGTCGAAAGAAAAGGATTGGGTCATCCAGACAGTATAAGTGATGGAATTGGGGAATCTGTAAGTAGAGCTCTATCAAAAGCATACAAAGAAGAAGTAGGTCATGTATTACACCACAATACTGATGAAATACAAATAACTGCGGGAGAATCAGATCCAAAATTTGGTGGTGGACAAATAATCAAACCTATACAAATATTATTAACTGGAAGAGCAGCAACAGAATTCAAATTACCAAATGGTAAATCACAAAAAATAGGTGTGGACAGTATTGCAATAAAAGCTGCAAAAGAATATTTAAGAGATACAATAATAAACTTGGATGTTGATTATGGTACAGTAGTTGAATGTAAAATAGGACAAGGATCTGCTGACTTAACAGATGTATTTGACAGAGAAACAACAGTTCCTTCATCAAATGATACCTCATTTGGTGTAGGTTTTGCACCATTTACACAAACAGAAAAATTAGTTCTTGAAACAGAACATTTACTAAATTCAAAAGACTTCAAGAAAAAATACCCTATGGTAGGTGAAGATATTAAAGTAATGGGATTAAGAGAAAATGATCAAGTTACTTTAACTGTAGCAATGGCTTTTGTTTCAAAATATGTCAATGACAGAGACGAATACCTCAATTTAAAAGATGAATTCAAAAATATCATAGCAGATAATGCACCAAACTACACAGATATGGGCGTAGATGTATTAATTAACACAGCTGATGACGAAAGCGTAAAAGATGAATCAGGATACTACTTAACTGTAACAGGAACAAGTGCAGAAATGGGGGATGATGGTTCAGTAGGAAGAGGAAATAGATCCAATGGTTTAATAACACCAAACAGACCAATGTCCATGGAAGCAACTTCTGGTAAAAATCCAATTAATCACGTTGGTAAAATCTACAATTTATTATCCAACCAAATAACTCAGGAAATAGCACAGGATGTTGAAGGAGTAAGAAACGTTGAAATGATTATATTAAGTCAAATAGGTAAACCTATTGATCAGCCAAGAACCGCAACAGCACGTATACAAACACAAGAAGGATACAAAATAGAAGACGTAGAACAAGATGTAAGTAGAATCATTGATAAATGGTTAGAAAACATCACAGATATTCAAGATTTCTTACTTGAAGAAAAAATAAGAACATTTTAGGGTAAAACCCCTAACTTTTTTTTTATTGAGTATTTTTACTCATCATAGTTGAGAGTATTTTATAGAACAGTTTGAATAATACTCTTTTAAATAGGTTACATTTGATTTTTGGATAGAATTCATGATTAATCAAATCATTTTCAACCCAATAGTCATAATCTCTTTTTACATGAGCATTTTTTGCCACAGCTCTCCAAAGATTATAATAAAACATGGCTTTTATGCCGGGACTAAATAACTTCTTGCTTTTTATACTATTATAAAAGTTTAAAGATTCTCTGTCGATTTTTTCTTTGGTCTTAAGTGGTAAATATCCTGAAGGGTCATGTGAATTCACAAAACATAACTTAATTCTTTCATTATAACCCATATTACGTAATGTTTCATCAATATAATTTCCTACTTTTTTATGTCCGGCACCAGCTGTAGTTACAACAACAAGAGCTTTTTTCTCAAAAAAATAGGGTCTATGATAAAAATAAGCCAGATGATCAATAAAATTCTTTAGTAATCCAGTAGTGTTTAATGCATATACTGGACAGGATATAATAAGTCCATCAGCATCAATCATTTTATTCACTATGGGCTGTATGATACTTGCATGAGGACATGTTTCTTCGCCATTGATAAAACAGTTGTAACATCCAGTACAAAAAGGAATATTTTCTTCAATCAAATTTACTTCATTAAATTCAATGTCTTCATTTTGGTTATTTAATTTTTCTTTGATTCTTTCTATAATTTTCCAAGTATTAACACGTCTTGGACTACCATTTATAATTAAAAACTTCATATAACTCCCTAAACTCTAATTAATTATATATACGTATTTATCTTTTTATCTATTAAAAAATTTTTTCAAATGAAAATTCTTAAAAATTACTATAACTATTATTGTTACAAAAAACAAATATAAAAATGAATAAAATGTTATCTTATCTAACATTTATAAAAAAGGGAATATTCTAGTTTAAACCATAAACTCAATAAAAACTGAATTCAATCCCACAAATAAATTAAAAGGAGATAATGTATGGCAATACATGGAGTTGAACAGGGATATAATAAAGACCTGGAAAAAAAAATACAAGATTTCTGGGTTAAACAAGATATATATAATAAAACAAATAAATTACGAGAAAATAGACCTAAATACTCATTTTTAGATGGACCACCTTATTGTAGTGGTAGAATACATTTAGGTACTGCATGGAATAAAGTAATTAAAGATGCTTTACTTAGATACAAAAGTATGAATGGTTTCAGCTTAAGACGTCAAGCTGGATGGGATACACATGGATTACCTATTGAACACAAAGTAGAAGAGTTACTAGAAATTAACAGTAAACAAGAAATTGAAGAAAAATATGGAATCGATAACTTTGTAGAAAAATGTAAAGAATTTGCTATAAAAAACAAAGAAGACATGACAAAACAGTTCCAAGATATAGGAATATGGATGGATTGGGAAAATCCTTACGTAACCTATGATAATGGATATATGGAATCCTGTTGGTGGACACTTCAAAGAGCAGATGAAAAAGGTTTACTCATACAAGATAAACGTGTAATCACATGGTGTCCTCATTGTCAAACAGCACTTGCTAATGCAGAAATTGAATATGGTGAATTTGATGATCCTTCAATTTATGTAAAATTTGAAGTTAAAAACCAGGAATATGATGATGCAAAAACATACATCTTAATCTGGACAACAACACCTTGGACAATACCTGCAAACTTAGCTGTAAGTATTCACCCTGAATTTGACTATAGTTATGTTAAATTAACAAACAAAGAAACAGGTAATGATGAAATATTCATTATGGCAAAAGAATTAATTGATTCGGTATTTGGTGATGAAGAAAGAACTATTCTAAAAACAGTTAAAGGTACTGAACTTGAAGGAGTAGAATATTATCATCCATTAACTAATCATATACCTGCACAAGAAGAATTTAATCATAAAATAATTCTTGGTACTCATGTAACTCTCGAAGATGGTACTGGTTGTGTACATACCGCACCAGGTCATGGTCCTGAGGATTATGAAGTAGGTATTAAAAATGGATTACCACCATTTTGTCCAGTAGGTGAAGATGGACATTACACCTCTGAAGCTGGTAAATATGAAGGAAAAGAAATCAGATCTACAAATCCTGAAGTAATGGAAGATTTAGCAGCATCTGGTAATTTATTAGTAAGTAGTGTGATAAACCACAGAATTGGGTACTGTTGGAGATGTAAAACACCTATCATGTATAGGGCTACAAAACAATGGTTCATCAAAGTAACAGAAATCAAAGATCAGATGCTTGAACAATTGGATCAAGTAGAATGGGTGCCTGAATGGGCTGGTGGAAGCAGGTTCAGAAATTGGGTTGAAAACGCTCGTGATTGGACTATATCCAGACAAAGATATTGGGGTATACCATTACCTATATGGATTTGTCCTGATTGTGGAGAAAAAGTAGTTGTCGGTTCTAAAAAAGAACTTAAAGAATTATCTGGTGATGACACATTATCGGGTGATTTTGTACACAGACCTCATGTTGACAACATTACAATACCATGTAAATGTGGTCATGAGATGAAAAGAGTACCTGATGTGCTTGATGTATGGATAGATTCTGGTGTGGCAGGATGGGCTACATTACATTACCCACAGGATCCAACAGATAATTTTGATGAATTATTCCCATATGACTTTATTACAGAAGGACATGATCAGACAAGAGGATGGTTCTATTCTCTATTGGGTTTAGGCGTAGTAACCTTTGGAAAATCACCATATAAAAAAGTATTAATGCATGGATTTACTCTTGATGATAAAGGTAAAAAAATGAGTAAATCTGCAGGTAATGTTGTATCTCCGGAAGAGGTAATTGAAAAATATGGGGCAGATGTACTTAGATTCTATTTATTAGATGCAAATAAACCATGGGATGACCTAAAATTCCACTGGGATGAAGTAAGTAATTCTTCAAAATTATTCAACATACTCTGGAATATTTACTACTTTGCAACAACATATATGAGTCTTGATAATTTCAATCCAACATTACATAATAAGGAAGATTTAACTTTCAGAGAAGAAGACTTATGGATAAGATCTCGTGTAAACACTCTAATTAAAGAAGTGGGTGGAGATATTGAATCCATGGTATTCAACAGAGCAACAGAAAAAATCACTGATTTCATCCTTGAAGACTTAAGCAGATGGTATGTAAGATTAATCCGTGGAAGAACATGGGTAGAAAGTGATGATCCTGATAAATTAGGAGCTTACTATACATTATACTACACATTAAAAGATTTAATTACTACACTTGCACCAATAGCACCTCATGTAACAGAAGAAATATATCAAAATCTTGTCAGGTCTGTTGAAGAAGATGCACCTGAAAGTGTACACATGTTAGATTGGAATTATGATGAAGATGAAATTGATGTTAATTTAGAACAGAATATGACTCAAATACGTCAAATTCTTGAAGCAAGTGCACATGCACGTGATGTAGCAAGATTTAAACTTAGATGGCCTGTTCAAAATATAACTGTTGTAACTGAAAATGAAGAAGTTAAAACAGCTATTGAATCACTTGAAAATGTATTACTTGAACAAGCTAATACTAAAAAGGTTACTATTGACACAAAACTTGATAATGCTATAATCGTTGCAAAACCTAACATGGCAATACTTGGTCCAAAACTAAGATCTGACTTAGGACGGGTTAAAAAATACTTTGAACAGGATGATGTTGACGGAGCACAAATACAAAATGAAGTATCAGCAAATGGTAATTACACAATTTCTTTTGATGATAAGGATATAGTATTAACTGAAGAAGAAATACTCTTTGAAAAAGAAGTTCCTGAAAACCTTGTAAGCTGCGACTTTGAAAATGGAAGTGTTTATGTAGATACTGAAGTAACTCCTGAAATATATTCTGAAGCAATGTCAAGGGAATTAATTCGTCGTATACAGGATATGCGTAAAGATATGGATTTAAATGTAGAAGCTAATATTCATGTAACAGTTGAATGTAGTGATGAATTTAAAAATGCAGTTTTACCTCATCAAGAATACATATCCAATGAAGTACGTACTGAACAATTAATTTTTGGTACTGTTAATGATGAAGGATATGTCAAAGAATGGAATATTGAAGAAGAACAACTTAAAATAATGATAAAAGAATAAAATAATTTTATAGGTTGTATGAGTTTATGGTTTTAACTGATGATGAAACAATATATATTAAGGAAGTATTAGGTCGTGAACCTAATGAATTGGAACTGGGAATGATGGATGTAATGTTCTCTGAACATTGTTCCTATAAAAGTAGTAGACCCATTCTTAGAAATTTCCCAACAGATGGGCCTGATGTAATATTAGGTCCGGGAGATGATGCAGGAATTGTAAATTTAACAGATAAATATGCATTAGCAATTGGTATGGAAAGTCATAATCATCCATCTGCTGTTGAACCTTATGGTGGTGCTGGAACAGGTATTGGTGGTATTGTACGTGATATAATTAGTATGGGTGCAAGACCAGTAGTACTTTTAGATGCACTTAGATTTGGACATATGAGTCATCAAAGATCAAAATACATATTTGATTATGTGGTAAAAGGAATCTCTGATTATGGTAACAGAATTGGAGTACCAACAGTTGGTGGGGAAATAGAATTTGATGATAATTTCCAATTCAATCCAATGGTCAATGTAGTATGTGCAGGGCTTGTTGAAAAAGATAAAATAGTTTATGGAAAAGCACCTATTGTGGGGGATGTATACTTACTTATGGGTGGAACAACAGGTCGTGACGGAATTCATGGTGTAACATTTGCTTCAGAAGAATTAACAAGTGATTCTGAAATTGAAGACAGACCTGCAGTTCAGGTAGCAGATCCATTCACTAAAAAACGAGTAATGGAAGCTACTTATGAATTACTTGAAACATTAGATATTCATGGAGTCAAAGATTTAGGTGGTGGAGGATTAACATGTTGTTTATCTGAAATGGCTGATAAAGGTGGAAACGGTTCAAGCATAGACTTAAACAGCATTCCATTAAGAGAAGAAAACATGACTCCATATGAAATCATGTTATCTGAATCTCAGGAACGTATGGTCTTTGCTATTTCACCTGATGATGTTGAAAAAGCATTTGAAATATGTCAAAAACATGATCTTTCACATTCTATTATCGGTACAATTATAGATAAACGGGAATTTGTTATCAAAGATGGTGATGAAGAAATCTGTCACTTACCAAATATCTTATTAACAGATGCTCCAATAATCGAAAGAGAAGCTAAACCTATTGATAAAATAATTCAGGATGTTGAATTAAGTCCTGTAGAACCACAAGAAGCATTACTAAAATTATTATCTTCAGAAAATATAACCAGCAAAGAATGGGTATACAGACAATATGACTATGATGTACAGGTTAGAACTGTTGTTGAACCTGGGGATGATGCAGCAGTATGTAAAGTAGATGAAGACACATCATTTACTATTGGAACTGACTGTAACAGTACTCATGTATTACTTGACCCATATAATGGTGCAGGTGCAGCAGTATTAGAATCAATCAATAATTCAATAAGTATGGGAGCAAGACCAATAGCTCTTGTTGACTGTTTAAACTTCGGAAATCCTGAAAAACCTGAAGTATTCTGGCAATTCAAAGAAGCAGTTCAAGGAATGGCTGATGTGGCAAGTAAATTTAATGTAGCATTTATTAGTGGAAATGTTAGTTTCTATAATGAAACTGAAGGTGTCACAGTAGACCCATCTCCAGTAGTCGGTACTGTTGGATTAGTAAGTAATGATAATATTAAAACAATGCCATTTAAACAGGATGATGATTTAATAATGGTAATTGGAAATACTTATCCGGAACTTGATGGATCACAATACTATAAAACAATTTATAATCTTGTTCAGGGATATCCTCCTTTAATAAGGATTGATGAAAATTATAATGTGTCTTTAACAATGCAAAATTTAATCAAAGAATTCCCAACAATATCTGCTGTACATGATATTTCTAAAGGTGGTCTAGCAGTAGCATTATCACTTATGAGTATAAAATCAGGTAAAGGAGTATCTGTGGATATTACAACAATTCCAAGTACAGAAGAATTAAACACTGAAGAAAAATTATTCTCTGAATCCAATGGAAGATTTATCATAACAATTCCTGGTGACATAAAAGATGAAGTATCTAAATTCTTAGATCAAAACAATGTAAACTATGGAATTATTGGTAAAGTTACATCTGATAACTTTATCATAACGGAAAATGAAGTAGAACTTATTAATGAAACTATTCCTGAATTAGTTAAAGAAAATACAACAACTATTGAAACTCAAATGACTTAATTGAAGGTATTTATATGAATGTTTTATGGTATTATCTTATTGGATTTATCATAGTATGGGTTTTAGCATTCTTACTTAAGGATAAATTCAATATTACTATTGATGGTATAGTATTAATGCTTAAAACAGATAAATTATATAATTTAATTGACAGAATAGCTAATTTATGTCCTAGAGTATGGACATTCATTATGAATATAGGTATTCCTGTGGGAATATTTTTCATGATAATAATGGTTGTTTCACTGATATTATCTTTACAGTTAATGTTTGAAACACCTACTGTTTCATTAATATTACCTGGAGTTGATATTCCAGGTTCTCCATTATATATTCCATTTGGAACGGGATTAATTGCTTTAGCAACAGTTTTAGTAATTCATGAAGGTGGTCATGGAATAATTGCAAGAGTTGAAGGAGTTTCTATCAAGTCTGTTGGTTTATTACTCATGGTAATAATTCCAGGGGCATTTGTAGAGCCTGATGAGGATGAAATTCAAAAACTAAATACAATAAGTAAACTGAGAATATACAGTGCAGGACCTGTATTTAATATTATGCTGTGTATAATTTCATTGGTATTGGCTATGCTTATTGGTGGATTTATAGCTTCAGAAGGGGTTTATACAACTGATGGTATGGAAATAGTCAGTGTTGTTCCAGCTAGTCCTGCAGAAGGAATATTAACTCAAGGCTCTGTAATTACTGGTGTAAATAATCATGCAGTACATGATTATAATTCTTATATTGATTCAATGAAAGGTCTTAAAGTGGGAGATGTTGTATCAATTAAAACAGAATCGGGAACACATGATATAAAGACGTCTTCTAATCCAAATAATGCTTCACTTGCATATATTGGAATAAGGGCTAATCAGCATGTTGTAGTTACTGATAGTTTTGCTTCAAAATATGGTACATTCATTCCATGGTTACTGTCTGAATTGAGGGAATTATTCAATTTAATGTTCTTATTAAACTTTGCTGTAGGTACTTTTAATTTATTACCAATGAAACCATTAGATGGTGGATTAATATTTGAGGAATTATTAAAGGCAGACATAACACTTAACAGGCGTGTAGAATTTAACAGTACATTTAATAAATTTACTAAGATATTTCCTATGAAGATAAGATGTTTCTTAAGCAGAAGATTTAATTCAATACTCAATTTCTTATCAAACCATAAAATACCTGAAAAACTAGCAGATAATATAGTAAGATACACGAGTACAATTTTCATATTCATTCTTGTAGTATTAATTGTATATGGAATGCTTCCAGGAATTATAAAAATGTTTTAATTCCTTAAATTTCTTTTTTTTGTGAATTTTTTTTGTTAAAAAACTTTTTCATTATTTTTATTGTCTACTCTTTTTGACTAAAAATCAACAGGTTTTAATTCATAATCACAAAGACTATTTTAATGAATATACAAACATATTATAGAGTAAATAGTCTTTTTTAGATAGTTTAGATAAATAATTTTAGAAGGTATTGTTATGAGTAAAAAAATGAACATTGTAGGAATTGGTCCTGGAGCTAAAGAATATTTAACATTAAAAGCAATAGATATCATAGAACATTCTGATGTATTGGTGGGAAGTAAAAGATCATTAGAATTATTTGATTATGTATCAGCAGAATTTGTAGTACTTCAGCCTAGGGATATTCCTCAAACAGTTAAAACAGCAGTAGATTATTTAAATGATGGAATGGAAGTGACAATATTATCTACAGGAGACCCCGGATTTTCAGGAATGTTAAAAACTGTTCAAAAAATATCTCCTGAAACACCATTAAATGTAGTTCCGGGCATAAGTTCTGTACAATTAACCTCTGCAAAAGTGCAGATACCATGGGATACAGCAAATTTAATGACAATTCATGGTGGAAAAGCACCATCAGATGATGTAGTGGATATGATAGATAAAACAAGAGATAATATTATACTACCTAATCGTCATATAAGTGAACTGGCTGAATACTTAATAGATCATGGATTTGATCCAAAACACGATATAACAATTTGTGAAAAATTAAGTTATCCTGATGAAAGAATAGTAAAAACTACATTGGAAGAAGCAAAAGAAATGGACTTTGGCTATATGTGTGTAGTTGTACTTTAATACTTTAATTTTTTTTGTCATAGTTATATTTTTTAGATTAAAATAAGATATATTATATAAAGATGACTTTTTTATTTTTTTCCAATATTAAATTCATTATTTCTAATTTATTAATTTTTAACAAACTATAGGAGATTTGATATGTTACAAATAGCAGTAACCGGTAAACCAAATGTAGGAAAATCCTCATTTTTCAGTGCAGCAACATTATCTGAAGCTGAAATAGCCAATTACCCCTTCACAACAATTGATGCAAATAAAGCCATAGCTTATATTACAGCTAACTGTCCATGTAAAGAACTTAATGTGACATGTAATCCAAGAACCAGTAAATGTGAAGATGGGATAAGATACATACCTGTGGAATTAATTGATGTTGCAGGATTAGTTCCTGGAGCTTATGAAGGAAAAGGTTTAGGTAATCAATTTTTAGATGATTTAGGTCAGGCAAGAGCATTATTGCATGTTATTGATGCATCAGGGTCTACTGATGAAGAAGGTAATCCCGGAGACCCTGGCTCACATGATCCATTGGAGGATGTCGATTTTTTAAAACATGAAGTAACCATGTGGGTATACTCAATACTTGAAAGAAACTGGTCAAGACTCATCCGAAAAGTAATGTCCGAACATTTAAATTTTGCAAAAGTAATTTCAGAACAATTAAGTGGAACTGGAGTTATGATTGATGATGTATTAGAGGCAGAACGTAGATATCCTAATAAAGAATATGATAAATGGGAACAAGAAGATATTTTAGATTTCCTGGAAATATTACTTTCAATAGCAAAACCCATCATAATAGTTGCAAATAAAATAGACACACCACAGGCTGAAGAAAATATTAAACGTTTAAAAGAAAAATATGAACGAGTAATTCCAACAAGTGCTCAATCAGAACTTGCACTGGTAAACGCAGCAAATGCAGGTTTAATAAAATATAAATCTGGTGATGACCATTTTGAAATTCTAAAAGAGGATAAATTATCAAGTAAACAAAAAATGGCTTTAGAGTATATTGATAAAGAAGTTCTAAAAAAATATGGATCTACAGGAGTTCAAGAAACATTAAATATGGCAGTTTATGATGTACTTGATCAAATAGTAGTATATCCTGTAGAAGATGAACATAAATATTCTGATCAAAAAGGTAATATTTTGCCTGATGCATTACTGATACCAAAAGGCTCTAATCCAAGAGATTTGGCTTATTGTATTCATACAGATATTGGTGAAGGATTTACTCATGCAATAGATGCAAGAAAAAATATGAGAATTGCAAGTGACCATGAACTTGAACAATCAGATATTATCAGTATAATATCAAATAAATAGGGTGTAACTATGAAAACAGTCATATATCCAGATAAGGATACAGATCTTTCAAAATATGAATATATAAATTCTGAAATAATAATATATGATAAAACAGGTAGTATCGACACTACTTTTAATAAAACTGATTCTGAGGACATATTTTCTAGTGTTGAAAATATTATTTTAACACAAAACTGTATAAAAGATGGAGCATATGATATTAAAGCATTAAAAGAAGCATGTGGTAACATTTCGGATAAAATAAGAGGTGATGCTCTTATAGTTTTTGATACATTAGTTCCACCAAGAACAGTTTTTAAAATGTCAAAAGTAATAGATGAATATGATTTGATGCCTGAATTAAATATTGCTTATACATCTCTTATAAAAGAAGATACTCGTGTAATTGCAGGTATTAATGAATCCAGTTTAGATAAAGTAAGACAATTATATGAAAATCAGAATGAAGATATTAAGGAAGTAAAACATATACAAACAGCTGAAATAATTCCTATATTACAAAATACTTATAAAGATACATTAATAGCATTATCTAATCAAATAGCAATTCTATCAGAAGCATTAACTGTTGATTTAATTGAAGCTATAGATTTAGCTAATTTAAAAGAGGATATTCATTTATTAAATCCACAACCTGTATTAAATCAGGAAATAATAAGAGATTCAAATGAAATAGTAGATTTAGCAAATGAATATGGTGAAGCTTCACAATTATCTGAAACAACACGTAGTACTAATAACTATGTACCTTATCACATGGCTTACATGGCTGAAAAAGAATTATTCTTAAAGGAACATTTAGCAATGTTTGAAACAACAGTAGCAATACTTGGAGTAACAAATGATGATGAACTCATAACACAATCAGATAATGCCTCTTTAATATTAATTGATGATTTTGTACAAAGAGATGTTGAAGTAGGGGTTCATGATGATAAAGTAACTAAAGAAATTATTGAAAGTCACGGAGCAAAAAAAATAACAATGGAAGAAGCATATGATGCAGACTGTATTATAGTAATGACTGATACAGAGGAATATCGTAACATAGATCCTGAAAAAGTACAAAAAGTCATAATAACAGCTCTTCCAATTTTAGACCCTGAAAAATTTAAAGATGTAGAATTTAGTAGTGTAGGACAATATAGACTAAAAGAAGGTGAAATGTTATGATACATCCAAGACCCAGTCCAATAGCTGCAGCATTATATACGCTAAGAGATATGGAAGTTGATGTTATAGTAATGCATGGACCTGCTGGATGTTGTTTTAGAACGGGTAGATTATTAGAGGATGAAGGTATACGTGTCATTACAACAGCTATGGGTGAAAATGATTATATCTTCGGAGCTGCACAAAAATTAACTGATGCAATTATAGAAGCAGATGAAAAATTTCATCCTAAAAATATAGGTGTTGTAGGAACATGTGCAAGTATGATAATTGGTGAAAACATGCATGATGCTGCACGTGATGCTGGTGTTGGGGCAAATATAATTGTGGTAGAATCTCACGCAGGATATGCTGATGGAGATAATACTGCTGGAGCAATACTTGCATTAAATGCAGCAAAGGAATCTGGAATAATTGATGATGAAGAAGTAGAAAGACAAACAGTAATGTTAGAAAAAGCAACCGAACTTGAAAAATCAAGGGGTATGGCTAAAGGTGAATACATTCAACCTGATTATGGTGATAATAAAGTTAAAATTGCAAAAATAATTCTAGATGCACTAGAAAATGGTAAAAAAGTTTCAATTGTATTAAATGCTAAAAAAGAAACTAGCTATTTATTTGCAGATATTATGAAAATACCCTGGAGTAAATATTATCCAGATAATACACCAGTGTTCATTGGAAATTTGGATGAAAATATAGGTTTACCTTATATAAAACATCATGCTATAGTAGTAAACGAAAGTGTAGATAAAAAAATGGATTATATAACTGGTGGACTAGATGAATATCCTGTTACAGGAGATAAAGCACTAGAAATCTTAAAGGATTTAGAATCTGATTTAGTAATAGTTCTTGGTGTACCTCACGCTGTTGATGTAAGTCAACTTGATACGACAACAATTGCCCTTACTGATGGTCCGAGATTAGTAAAACCATTAAGAGATATGGGTTTTACATATGTGGTAACTGAATTGGATGCCCATTCAAAGACTTTGGGTGCTAAAGGGATAGTTGCTTCCGAATTTGCAGAAACATTAAGAGGTTTACTAGAATCCTAAAAAAATTTTTAATTTAAAAATATTTATAAATTTATTTTTTTAGTAATTTTTCAATTAAATCAATAATAACTAAATATTGTAAAAAATATATATAATAATTAATAAACTGAATTTATTTTAACTGGGTGAAATAAGTGAATATAGTAGTTATAGGTGCAGGAGCAGCGGGAATGACTGCAGCTTCCAACATCAGAAAATTCGATGAGCAATCACAAATAATAGTATTTACAACACAGAAAAATGTAGCATATTCTCCATGTGCAATTCCTTATGTAATTGGTGGACACATAGACAGTTTTGATGATATCATAATGCATAAACCAGAAGACTATTTACGTAAAAACATAAGGGTCTTAACTGAAACAACTGTGACAAACATAGATAATGATGTTACAGAAGTAGAATATGAAGATAAAAACGGTAATAAACAAGTCATAAAATATGATAAATTAGTCATAGCAACTGGTGGAAAACCATTAATACCACCAATACCTGGAAAAGATCTTGAAGGAGTATTCAAAGTTAGAACAGTAGAAGATGGAGAAAAAATCCTAGCTTATGCTGAAAAATCTAAAAATGTAATTCTCGTAGGTGGGGGAGCTATTGGTTTAGAACTTGGTTCTGAATTATCAAATAAGGGGCTTTATGTTACAATAGCAGAAATGATGCCACAATTATTCCCACGTTCATTTGATCAAGAAATGTCTGATAAATTCCAGGAACATCTTGAAGCCAATGGAATAAAAGTATTAACAAGTTCGGCAGTAGAATCAATTAATGGTGATACAAAAGTAGAATCAGTTACAATTGATGGTAAAGAACAAGCTGCTGACATGGTTATATTATCTACTGGTGTAAGATCACAAATAGAATTAGCAGAAAGTATAGGCTGTGAATTAGGACAATTTGCAATCAAAGTAAATGATCATATGGAAACTTCTGTTGAAAATGTTTATGCGGCAGGAGATTGTGTAGAAGTAGTTGATGCAATTACTGGTAATATAACTCTTTCACCATTAGGTACAACTGCTGTAAGACAAGGTATTGTAATTGCTAAAAACATAACTGGACATGATGTTTCATTTAAACCTGTATTAAATTCAACTGTATCACAAATAGGAGATATGGAAATGGGTGCAGTTGGTCTTACACAACAAGCTGCAGAACAACAAGGACTTGAAATAGTAACAGCAAGTATAGAAGCTTCCTCAAGAGCAAGATATTATCCTGGAAGTAAACCAGTATTCTTAAAACTAGTTGCTAAATTAGATGGAACAATCATCGGTTGTCAAATATTTGGAAAAGAAGCAGTAGCTGAAAGAGTAGATACTTTAACCGCAATTATTTCACAAGGACTAAATGTTGATGAAGTAGTAAGCATGGAATTCTCATATGCTCCACCAGTTTCTAGTGTAATTGATCCTATAGCAATTGCAGCTGAACTTTGTCTTGAAAAATTATATGAAATAAATCCAGATTTATACACAATAACTGAAGAAGAGGCTACTGAAGATGTTGATGAGAAAATTAGTGAAGAGAATACTGAAAAGGTATCTGAAGAAACTACTGAAGAGAAAACTCCAGAAGATGAACATCCTGTAGATGAATCACCTGCAGAAGAATCTTCTGAAAATGAAACTGAAGAAAAATCTGAAGACACTCCAGAAAAATCTCCTGCTGAAGAAGTTCCTAAGGAAGAAGTTATCGAGGAAAAAGCTACTGAAGATGAACCTACTAAAGAAGATGCTCCTATAGAAGAGGTTGCTGAAGATAAATCTGAATCACCAGAAGCTACTCCTGAAGAAGATGTAGTTGAAGATAAAGATACTCAAAAAGATCAGGAAAATAAAGAATCTGAAGAATCTGATGATGATTCTGAGGGTGAATCTTTCACAAGTCAATTAAGAAAAGAAGGACTTATAAAATAGATAATTAATCTATTTCTTTTTTTAAAACTTTTTTTTAAGCTATATTTTTTACAAAAACTTATTACGTGATATTCATGTTTGATGATTTAAATATAGATGATTATGATTACATAGATTTTGGATGTTCTAATGGGAATAGTATCCGTTTTGGTGTGGACAAATTCAATGGAATAAGGGGTATTGGTGTTGATATAGATCCAAAAAAGATTGCTAATGCTAATGAACGATTAAAAGATACACAAGCTCATCGTGGGGAACATATTGCTATTAATTATGATGTATTAAATTTAGATGATGATAGTTTTTATAAGAAATTCCGATTCACTACTTGTATTCACTTTTTAGAACATTTGTTTGGTTTTGTTGATGCAAAAAAAGCTATTGAAACAGCAATTAAATTCAGTAAGGAATTTGTTTTTATCACACAACCTTTTGCAGATAAGGATGTTGAGTTATTTAATCAAAACTTAAAAACATATTATAGTGATTGGACAGGTCATACTAATCTGATGACATCATATGATTTTTATAGAATATTAAGAGATTTCCAAAATAATGGGCTTATTAAAGAGTTCATAATTTTTGCCAATACTCCCATTTTAGATAGTTCTTCTCCGTTTATTCATCCATTATCAGCACCATATAATAAACATGAATATAATGAAGAATTACCTCCTAAAGACACTTCCATTAAATTTGAGGGATTATATAAGGATATAGGTGCCTTTTTAATAATTGATGAGGATATTCCTATTGATAAATATTATAAAAATGTAACGGGTGATAAAAAAATTCTTTATGATTCTAGAAAACCAGTATCTTATGATTATCTTGACTTTGGTTCTGGTAAAGGTGATAGTGTAAGGTATGGTTCTGATAAATTTGGTGGACATCAGGGTTTAGGTATTGAAATAAATCCTAAACTTGTTGAATTTGCTAATAAATCGTTACGTGAAAAATTCGGTAAAAAGTATGCTGTTAGAAAAGGAGATGTTTTTAATTTAGATAATTCTAAGTTTAATAAGTCCTATCGTTTTACAACAGCTATTCACTTTTTAGAAGTTTTAAATGATGAATTAAATGTTAAATTAGCAATTAATTATGCTATTAATTTTAGTAAGGATTTTGTTTATCTTGCTCAGCATAATATGGATCAGAATCCTGAACTTAATAAGATGGGTTTAAAATATTTCTATGCTGATGGAAATTTTAATTTGAAGACATCTGAAGAATTTAAAAACATGTTTGAGATTTTCAAGGAAAATAATATCATTAAGGATTTTGTTATTTTTAATTCTAATCTAATTCCAGATAGTTCATCTATATTTGTAATTCCATCTTCATCTACTCTTGATAAACCATATGATGTGGAAAAATTCCCTCCTAAGGATATGGATATTAGTTTTGATGGAATTTATGAAAATCTTGGAATATTCTTAATTCTTAAGGATAATGTTGCTGTTGATAAATATATCAGTAATGTTAAGGGTGAAAAGAAAATAATTTATGATTCCCGAAAAAATTAGTTTTTAATAAAAAAAAGGGAGTTTAAGAGAATAATTCTATTTATTCTTTTTTCCATACTTTGGAGTATTCTGCTCCTTGTAGGTCATGGTATTTTACCATACCAATCATTTCTGTCTGGTCCATATCTTTGTCTTCAAATGATACTTCTTTTTGGTTGTATATGGCATTTGGTGATTCTCTTGTAACGATTTTCATTGAACCTTTATGTAATTTGACTTCCACTATACCGTTTACTCTTTCTTGCATGTGGTCGTTTATAGCATCTAAATCTTCTCTTAATGGTTCATTCCAGTAACCGTCATATACTAATTCTGCATATTTTTGAGCTAAATATTCGGCAAATACTATTTCTTTTCTACTGAATATTAGTTTTTCTAATGCTTGGTGTGCGGTTATTAATAGAAGTGCGCCTGGTGTTTCATAGTTTTCTCTTGATTTAAGACCAATAATTCTGTCTTCGATTATGTCTACTCTACCTACTCCATGTTCACCAGCAATTGCATTTGCTTTTCTAATTAATGCTACAGGATCTAATGCTTCGTCATTAATTTTTACAGGTTCTCCTTTTACAAATTCAATTTTGATGATTTCTGCTTTGTCTGGTGCATCTTCAGTTGATTTTGTCCATTCAAATATATCTTCAGGAGATGGTGTTTTCGGATCTTCTAATATTCCACCTTCAATTGATCTTCCCCAGATGTTTTCATCAATACTGTATATTTTTTCTGATGGGAGTGGTATGCCATTTTCTCTTGCATATGCTTGTTCTTCTGTTCTTGTAAGGTTGTAATCTCTTATAGGAGCTACAATTTCTACATCTGATTCTGATCTGATTGTTGCTTCAAATCTGAATTGGTCGTTTCCTTTTCCTGTACATCCATGTGCTATTGCTGTTGCATTTTCTTTTTCTGCAATTTCAACAATTTTTTTACCGATAAGTGGTCTTGCAAATGCTGTACTTAAAGGATATCCTTCATATAATGCATTGGTTTTAATACATCTGAAACAGTAATCTTTTGCAAATTCATCTTTTGCATCAATTGTATAATGTTTTGTTACTCCGATTTCATCTGCTTTTTCTGCAGGTTTGTTTATTTCATCTTCTGGTTGTCCGACATCAACACATGCAGTGATAACTTCATAATCATATCTTTCTTCTAATAATTTGATACATACTGATGTGTCTAATCCACCACTAAAAGCTAGTACTACTTTTTCCATTTTTTCACCTGTTTATTTGATTAATAAAATTTATATAATTAATTAAAAAATTATACATTATATATTATTTATTACTTTAATTTTTTATTAACTTTTTGTTTTTATTCTAATATTTTATTTTATTTTCTTTTAATTGTCAACGCATATATTTAAAAGTTAAATACTCTTAGTTACATAAATTATTTTAAATTAAGGCGATAGTATGATTAATGATTTCCAATTAACTCTAATCAATTCAGATACTAAGGGTAAAATTTTTGCTAATCATAATTTGAATAGATATTTAATTAATCAGGGTATACGTAAAAATCAAATTGTTCATGATTATATCAATAAATCTGAAGAAGGTTCTGTTGTTTTTTCGGTTGGTGAAGGTAAAAATTTGCTTTTGGTTGGTGGAGTCCATGGGGATGAATTACCTCCTCAGGCGGCATTACTTAGGTTATTGGCTAATATTTTAGAAGGAAATTTAAGTCTTAATTCTCGTTTACATATAATTCCATTTTTAATTCCTAAATCAACTATGGAAAATACAAGGTATTATAATGATAAGGATATGAATAGATTTGCAAATAGTGATGGTATTACAAAATCAATTATTGATTATGCAGAGGATTCTAATGTTCTTGCATTATGTGATTGTCATTCTACTGATCCAAGCAGGAATCCAGGTATTAAAAGTGTTTTTTGTTCACTTAAACCTCAGATTGAAAGTATCAGAATAGCTAAATTCATAAGTCAAAAAACTAATTCTAAGATTTTACCTACAAGTTTAGCCGGTTCTACTATTCATGGTGCTGTTGAGGATGAGTCTAATTTAAGAGGTATTCCTGCTGTAACATGTGAATGTGTTTCACCAGTACAGTTAATTGAAAAAAATGCTGTTGATGAATCTTATGAACAAATATTAAGTTTTTTAAATTATTTTAATGCAATAAATTGATATATTGGTGATTGTCATGTCTTCATATAAGAATCATGCTATTTTTGGGATTTTATTAGCATTACCTTTAATACCTGATCCTCTTTATTTGTTTTTTGCTCTTTTAGGGGCGTCTATTCCTGATTTAGATCATGAAAATAATACGAATAAAGTTCTGGACATGTTTATGGTGGGTGTTGTATTATCCGTGCTTCTCTTCTTTTTTAATGGCTTTCATTTAGGGGGCTTGTTACTTGTACTGGTTGCCCTTATATTTTATGTTTCAAAGCATAGGAGTTTTACACATACATTAGTTGGGATATTAATGTTATCTTCAATTTTTACATTGATGATAATGGGGTTTATACCTACTGTAACATATTTTGGTGTTTTTATGGGTTTGTCTCTTCCAAGTAATATGGTTTTGTTTATTGCTTTGGCTATTGTTGGTTATTTTGTTGTCAGTAGGAAAATTCTTTTAATGTATTTGCTTGTATTGGGTTTATATCTTATAATATTTCCTAAGAATTATCTTATGCTTAATTGGACTTTTGTAGGCGTTATGTTTATGACAGGTGCTTTAAGTCATTTAATTTTGGATTTATGGACACCACAGGGTCTTAAATTATTTTTACCGGTAAGTGAAAAAACTTATCATAAAAAAATAGCATTATTATTGCTTTCTTTATGGATTGTATGTTGTATATATCTTGTATTAGTAAATGGTTCCTTGTTCAGTAATTTAATCCACATTTTTACGTATACCTAAACTTTTTTTCATAAGTCTTATATATTTCGGTCTTTAAATATATAAATCATACTATATACTTGAATTTGGAGTTTTTTTCTTTTTTGAGTATGGAGTTTTTATAGCTAATTAATTTAAATTTTATAATAAAAACGGAGTTTAATTTATGTTTTTAACTAGAATAATTTACGGAATAGTATATTTCGTAATATTAGTAGTCGAAATAATTAAAGCAGTACTTTCTACGAGTGCTTGCTGTCTTAAAGGGAATGTTGATCCTATAGTTGTTAAGATCAAACCAGACCTTGAAAGACCTGTTTCTTTGGCCGTTCTAGCTAATAGTATCACATTAACACCGGGTACTCTTACAATAGAAATGAACCAAGATGAAGGTTATTTAATTGTATCTGCTTTGACACCACGTTCAACTGAAGATATAATTCCTTTTGAGCCATATATTAAAAAAATGTTAGAATGAACATAGGGTGATGAGATGGATTTTATAACAATATCTGAATTATTCCTAATGTTATGTCTAATAATCTATATGTTGGCTAGTGTGAAAATCGCAGCTAGACGAACAGTAGCATCAGCTCTAGCAGGAGTAAGTGGATTCACAATTGCTTTAGCAGTTGTTTTAACATTTATGAGTGTTATTGCTGGAATTGATTTTTGTAGAGATATAGCATTTGCAATAATTATATTAAGTCCTGTAGGAACTATAGCATTAGCAAATGTACTTGGAAGGGGGCAATAATTATGGCTTCATTTTCTGTAGGTTTTTCAACAGATTTGGTAGGATTAATATTAGGAATAGTTTTCATAATTTGTGGTATTCTTGTACTATCTGCAGCTTATGGATTATTATCTAATACTGACGATAATATCAAAAATATCCTATTTGGACGATTACAAATTTTAGGTATAGTTGATATGATAAGTGTTCTTGTTCTTGTATTGATTGGTCAACCAGCATTAGGACTTGCATACTTTGTATTAGCACCTTTTGTAACTCATTCAATTGCAAATGGACATTTCCATGGAGAACAAGGAGAGCATTAATATGGTGGATATAACTTTATTAGTTCAAAACGCAATACCTTGGATTTTATTTATATTTGCAATATTAGGAGCAATAATTTGTTTAATACAGAAGGATTTATTAAAAATGGCTGTATTAACAAGTGTAACAGGTTTTGTAATAGCAGCAATTTATCAATTATTGTTAGCTCCAGATGTAGCTTTAACACAAGCTGTAGTAGGAGCAGCTATCATACCAGCATTTGTAGCTCTTGCAATATTAAAAACAAGGGAACCTATAAACGATGATGAAGGTGGTTCATAATGGTATTTAGCGCAGTACAATGTGGATCATTAGTAACATCAGCACTTTTAATGATCATAGGTTTAGTAGCATTAGTTTACTTTGATAATATAATTAAAAAGATTATTGGGGCAGCATTTATTGGAGATGGTGTAAACCTTTTATTAATTTCATTAGGTTACAAAGCTAACGGAATTCCTTATATTTTCTTACAAAATATGGAAGTTAACAATTTCTTAGGACAGGCATCATACCCATTACCATTTGCTTTAGTACTCACTAGTATTGTAATTGGAGCAAGTACACTTGCTGTAATGCTCGCAATATCTATAGTATTATATAAAAGGCATGGAACACTTAGTTCATCCGCTCTTTTAAACGATAAAAGATTAGGAGAGGATAATAATGAATAATTCTATAGCTACAATCAGTGGAGGTAGATTATAATGGATGGATCTATATTTCTGCCGTTAATGGTAATTATACCAATTATCTGTGCAATCTTAGTGAACTTAATTCACGGTTCAGAAAAAACAACAAAGGTAATAGCAGTAATAGCTGCAATATGTTTACCAATAGTACCATTAATTACAACATACAGTTATCACTTCTTCGGTGGATATCAACCTTTAAGTAATGGTGGTATAACTGCACAAATACCTGCAGCACTACAAGGTGCAATACAAGGATCTTTAGTCCAATATTTCCATCCTGCAATTACATATGCATTTGGACCTGGACAACAAGTCATATTATTCGTATTAGGTTTAGTTGCAATGTGTGCAGTATTCGTATCAATTGCAGAAACTAAAAAAACATCTGGTGTATACTTATACATGTTATTCATGCTCACAGCAGCTTTAATGGCATTTATATTAACAGATGATATCTTCAATTTATACGTATTCTTCGAAATTGCAGCACTTGTACAAGTAGGTTTAATACTTGTATCAAGAGTAAGAGGAAATTATGAAACTGGTTTAAAATATATGTTACTTGGGGAAATAGGCGGTTCCTTCTTACTTTTAGGTATTGGTTTATTACTCGGTTTAACAGGTAACGTAAACATATCAGATATAGTATTAGCTATACACACTGGTGCAGTAGATCCTACTAACCCTGTATTATTATTTGCTGCTGGTATGTTGATTTATGGTTGGTTATACGCAACGGGATTACCACCATTCAACGCAATAAAATCAGAAATTTATAGTAAAGGATTACCAAGCGGATCTATGATATTACAATCATTCTCTGTAATCGGTTGTATAGCAGTAGGTTTAACAATTATAAGAGTGTTCGGATACTTACCAGTTACACAAATGGCTATGTTAGCAGTGTCTGTAATAGCTATGATATTAGGTATCTCTATGGCAATGGTACAAGATGATTACAAACGTATCATCGCTTATCTTGCAGTTGGAGAATTAGGTTACATTGGTGTAGGTCTTGGATTAGGTACAGCTTACAGTATAACTGCAGGTTTATTCCAAGCAGTAAATGAATTAGTTGTTACTTCATTCATGTTTATAGGATTTGGATTAGTATTATACAAAACCAGAACCAGTAAACTTAGCAACCTTGGTGGATTATTAGAAAGTATGCCAATTCCAGCATTACTCACAATCTTAGCTGGATTTGCTATGGCTGGAGTACCTCCATTTAATGTATTCCAAAGTAAATACATGTTAGTTCAAGCAGCTTTAGATTCAGGTCTTCCTGAACTTGCTATAATCATGATTATACTAAGTGTAGTTACATTCTTAGCATTCTTAAAAATTACATACGCAATATTCCTCAAACCTAAACCAGATGATTTAGAAATTGTATCAGACTCACTTCCAGCAACAACTGTTGCTGTAATGTTCTTATTCTTCGTCATTTGTTTAGTAATAGGTCTATATCCTGATATTGTAGTTGGTAATCTTGGCATATATGCTTTATCAGTATTAATGGTGTAAGGTGATTTATATGAATTTATACGAAAAATTTGTAGAAACATTAAAAAGTGCATTTGGTGCAGATCCTGAAAAAACATTAGTTACTGGAGCAAATGTTTCATCAGTTTTATCAGCTGAAATAGTATTAATAGCATCAATATTAATTGCAGCAATAACTATTAGAATTGTTAGCCCTGCATTAATGTTATTCACAGTAATTGCTTTAATATTATTATATGCTTATGCAGGACCTATAATGCCTAGATTATATAAGGAACATAGTGATGATTTAGGTAATATGATGTATTATGCAGTCATAGCATTAGCAATCATAGCATTTATATTTTACTGGGGTGTATTTTAAATGGATTTAATAAAAAGAGTAGTATTAGCTGTTTCATTAATAATGTTTTCAGCAATCTTCTTAAATACAATATTAGAATTCAGTCACTTAATATATCCGGGTATAAACTATGTTTATCAAGGACTTGGAGTATCAATTGCACCAAACTTAGTAACTAATATAGTATTTGATTTCAGAGGATTCGATACATTAGGTGAAGCATTAATTTTAGTTAGTGCAGTTGTAACAACAATGCTTGTATTCGGAAGAGGTAAAGCAAACCTTGGAGGCGACGACGATGAGTGATCTTCTTAAATTAATAGGATATCCAGTATCATTCATATTGATAGGTTATGGAGCAATGACCATACTTGGTGGACACATTACACCTGGGGGAGGTTTCCAGGGTGGAGCTATGATGGCTTCAGGAGCAATTCTTAGTGTTATTACTTATGGTTTAAAAGATAATCCATTCAATTTTTCACACGAAAGAATGTCTGTAATTGAAAGTCTCGGTGCTTTAAGTTACGTATTCTTAGGATTATGTGGTTTATTACTTGGTGGATCTTTCCTTTATAATAGTGGAACTGATTTATACGGTAAATTACCAGCAGGTATTTCAACATTGTTCAATTATCCTGATGCATTACATGCTGGAATAATTCCATACTTGAATATTGTTGTAGGTTTAAAAGTATTCATTGGGTTAACAACTATAGTATTACTTTTCTATGGTGTTACTAAACTCAGTAGTGATTACATAGATGATGAGGAAATTGACTAGGAGGAGTGGTTATGGTTTTAGAAAATACAATACCATTTTTACAATCTACAGCACCTAATATATTAGGTATGTTGTACAGTGGACCAACAATATGTGGTTTTATAATAGGATTCTTAGTAGGAATAATCATGCACAAAACTCCAACTAAGGGAATTAAATTAACAACTTCCTCTTGGGCTGCAATAATAATTGCAGGTATCATTGTAGCATACTGGTTCGGTACTTTCCCATATTATCAAGGATTACCTTTAGGACCTGGATTTGTAATGGCAATAATTGGTGCTATTGTAGGAAGAGGACTATTTGGAACAAAAGCTAAAGCTTAAGTGGGGTAATAAAAATGTTTTTATTAAATATGGTAAAAAGCTCAGATAATTGTGTAGATGCTTGCCCTACTGAAACTATAGTTAAAGAAGGCAAATTATTCAATCACAATGTCTGTGATTATAATAGAAATATAATGAGCGTAGGGGTGCAACTATGAGCTTAGGAAAAATTTTGATTGATGGGATATATACAAACCTCAAAAGAATACTCTTTGCTAGTGACCGTGTAACTGATATGGAAATACGTAATGCAGCTTTAACTGGAACTGTAGCACCACCTATATTAACAGAAAAAGATGCATGTATTGGTTGTAGTGTATGTGCAATGACATGTCCAACAAAATGTATTACAATGGCTCCACTTGATCCGCCAGTTCAGATTACTGAAACAATGGTCAAAAAAGCTCAACCGGAAATCGATGAAACAATGTGTGTACATTGTTACTACTGCCATGATGCATGCCCTGTATTTAAAACACATGGTGTACCAGCTCCTATTCACCCTAATAGTGTGGGTGTAAAATGTGATACAGATTTAGCTGGATTATATGGTGGAAAAAAATAAGGAGGTAAGAACATGGGAATTAAAGCAACTTCACGTAAAAAGGCCATACATATTATGTTAGTTTACACTGGAGGATGTAATGGTTGTGATATAGAAATTGTTAACACAGTTTTATCTCCAAAATTCGATATTGAACAGTATAATGTATACTTAACATGGAACCCTAGGGAAGCAGATATTCTTGTAGTTACTGGACCAGTAACACATTGGACCAAAAAACCTTTACAAAAAATATATGAGGCAATACCTAATCCTAAATTAGTTGTTGCTGCAGGTGCATGTGCTCTTACTGGTGGAGTTTATAAAAACATCCATGGGGAAATTCCATCCGAAGAAATCGAAGGACCTGTTGAAAACGTAATTCCTGTAGATGCAAAATTACCAGGTTGTGCTGTAAGGCCACAAGATGTAATTGCAGGAGTAGTTTCAGCATTACCTTTATTAGCTGAGTTAGATAAATAGATAGGAGTAATAATATGGTTACTAAAATAGATGGAGCAACAACTTGTAATGATGTAGAAAGACAAGTTTTTGAAACAGAAATTAACATGGGAACAGTACACCCAGCAGCTTTAGAACCTTACCGTGTAAGACTATTTATCGAAGACGAAATAGTTAAAGATGCTGAGATTACTGTTGGTCTTAATCATAGAGGAATTGAAAGAATTATGGAAGGTTTGCCTGTAGAAAAAGCAAATTCATTAACTGAAAAAGTTTGTGGAATTTGTTCTAATGGACATATATTTAATTCATGTCGTGCAGGTGAAGGAGCTATTGGAATAGATATACCTGAAAGAGCTGTATATTTACGTGTTATAGCAGAAGAACTCGAAAGACTACACAGTCACATGCTTTACTTAGGTCACGGATCTGAAGTAGTAGGACATGAAACATTATGTATGAGAATCTTTTACATAAGGGAATCTGTAATGCAATTGTTATTCATGATGGGTGGTAACAGAGTTCAATATGGTATACCTATTCTTGGTGGAGTCAGACCTAGAGCTGACTTAAGTGAAATGGAAAAACAAAAAGTGCTTGAAACAATGGATTACATTGATGATAAAGTAGGCGTATTTGCTGAAAGATTTGTTAGTGATCCAGCAGTAATGCACCGTATCACTGGTACTGGTGAATTATCACAGAAACAAGCATTAAAATTAGCAGTAACAGGACCAAGTTTAAGGGCTACTGGTTACGAATATGATTACAGAACTAAAATGCCTGAATATGATTCTATTGAGTTTGATATAATCACTCAAGATGGCGGGGATGTTAGAGCAAATATCCTTATGAGGGCTACTGAAATTTTCGAATCAACTAAAATAATCAGACAAGCTATAAGAGATATGCCTGAAGGACCTGTAGTTAACAGAGATTGGGAAATGGTAGATTCACCAGTATACAAAAGTTACATAGAAGTACCTCGTGGTGTATGTTACCATTCATATGGTCTTGAAGATGGTAAAGTAAGACATAGTGTAATCAGAACACCTTCAATGTCTAATATTGGAGCTATGCAAGAATCATGTATTGGTCATCCAGTACAGGATGCACAACTTGCTATTGTATCTTGTGATCCATGTTTTACATGTACTGACAGAGCAATTCAAATAATTAAATTATAGGAGATTTGACAATGTACGAATTAACAGCAATTGGATCTATAATTCTTACTTTTATTATAGCTGGATTAGTCTGTTTATGGTTACCAGGTATAGAAAAGAAAGTTGAAGCTCGTGTACAACAAAGGATTGGTCCAAATCTTTCTAGTCCAGGTATATATATGACTTTAAAGTTCTTCTTTAAAGAAGTATTATCACCTAATGCAAGAATGCCTAGAGTATATAATGCATTACCATTTGTAATCTTATTGATTGTGAGTGTAATCCTTATAATTTTAACACCTGATGTAGCTATTTATGTCGGAGGAGCAGCAACAAGTTTAGTAGCATTAGTAGGTTTACTCAAAGTAGAAGAAATTGTATATCTTTTCATGAGTTCATTTTCACAATCTATAATGTCTAAAACAATGCCTTTCCCTGACCAATCAAAAGGTGGAAAACATTTAGATGCAAAACAATCTTTCATAGAACAAGTAAGTGCAAGCAGATCCTTAAGACTTATATCATTTGGTAGTTTACCATTTTATATAGCATTATTCATACCTGCAATCATGACTGGTAGTATAGACTTCTTTGATATAACTCTTTATCAACTATTATATGGACCTATACTATTCACATTACCAGGTATACTTGCTACTATTGCATTCTTTGTAGGATTCTTAGTCATCATCAATGAAAATCCATTTTCATACATGATGGGTCACAGTGATGTAATCCAAGGTCCTTTATTCGAATATGTGGCAAAATACAGAGCTATTTACACAATGGGTCACGCTTTATTAATATTTGTAGGCGGATGTATTTTCTCAACATTATTCTTAGGAGTAGCACCTTATGTAGACTTAGGTATGCTTAGTTTAGGTTGGATAGGAGTTATAAGTATTTTAATACATATTCTTGTACCGATTATATGTTCTATAATATTAGCAGCAGCAGCATCAGTAGTAAGTGCATTCTCACCATTATACACTAACCGTGAAATATTACCTACAATTTTAGGTACTAGTGTAGTGGGTGTACTTGCACTTGTAGTCGCTGTTTTCATATAAATAAGGTGATTTGATGAAAATTGTATTAAGAGAACATCATATAATAAGTTTAGCAGGATATATTGTAGAACTTAATGTATCTTTCAGAAACTTAATTGTAGTGAATCATTCTGATGAACCTATAAAACTAGAAGTTCCTGTTCTATATGAAGGATGGGTTCAAGATCATAGAGATTTAGGTTTGGAAGTCATACCAGTTTTTGATGGTGATAACTATCTTGAGAAGTTCCAAGCAGCTAAACATAAATTAAATGAAGAATTAGAAAATTCAGAGGAAAGTGAAGAATAAGTTCACTTTCTTCTTTTTTTTTA
>SUTP01000005.1:36070-39929 GCA_015062815.1 Methanosphaera stadtmanae
TTTTTTTTTGATTAAGCAAATTATCATAAAAATAATTTTATTATTTAGGAGGAAATTATAATGTCAAGAACAGTAGCAGATTTACAACCAGGAGAAAGTGGAATTGTTGAAAAACACAACGTAAAAGGAACTTTAGGTAAACGTTTAAGAGAAATGGGTTTTGTCAATGGAACACCTATCACATTAGAACGTAAAGCTCCTCTTGGTTATCCTGTTGAAGTAAGAATTCAAGGTTTTTCTTTAGCTTTACGTAAAGAAGAAGCAGAATCAATTAATTTAGAGTAATTACATTATTATAAATTTATAATGATTTTAAATTATTTTTTAGATGTTGCTATAATTAAAGTTTTTTAAAAAAACATTTAGGTTAAACCTATATTAACTTAATTCAGAGGATAGATATGGAGAAACTAAAATTTTTACTTGCTGGTAATCCAAACGTAGGTAAAAGTACTGTTTTCAACCATTTAACTGGTATGAAACAGCACGTGGGTAACTGGCCAGGTAAGACAGTAGAACAAAAGTCTGGAAGTTTTACTTTTGAAAACTATGAAATAGAAATGATAGATCTTCCAGGAAATTATAGTTTAAGCCCATATTCAGTAGAAGAAATAGTTTCAAGAGATGCTATCTTAGAAGAAGAAAATGATGCAGTAATTAACATTATAGATGCAGAAAATATTCAAAGAAACTTATATTTAACATTACAAATTCTAGAAACTGGAGCTAATACAGTTATAGCATTAAACATGTTAAATTATGCTGAAGAATCCGGGTTTAAAATCGATGTTAAAAAATTAGAGGAAACTTTAGGTGTACCTGTAGTAGTTGTAGATGCACGAGAAGGTGATGGTATTGATGAGTTAATTAAAAGAACCATTGAAACCACTAAAAACCCTCAAAATGTATCTGATCGTATTTCCTATGGTTCTGAGTTAGATGATCATTTATCACAAATGAAAGGCATGTTCCCTAATGTAAAAATAGGCACTGCCCCAGAATCTTGGATTAATATGAAAATATTAGAAGGTGACGATGAAGTACTAGATGTAGTCGAAAATTCTTCTGATAAACAAAAACTTAAAGATGTAACCCAAACAAGAAGACACCTTGAAGGTATCCTAAATGATCAGGTAGATAATGCCTTTATTGATTCAAGATATTCAACAATTGAAGGTATTATGAAGGAAGCTGTTAAAAAACCTAAAGGAACAAAGGAAACATTCACAGACAAGGTAGATAAAATATTCCTTAATAGGATTCTAGGACTTCCTATATTCGCAATTATAGTATATTTAATATTCCAAATAACCTTCATCATAGGTACTCCATGGCAGGACCTTATTGATGCAGGTTTCACAATGCTGATAGATTACCTAACTCCAATGTTAGGTGAAGGTCCATTAGCTTCATTTGTACTCAACGGTGTAATAGGTGGAGTAGGTTCCATACTCACATTCATTCCTATCATATTCATACTGTTCTTCTTACTAAGTTTCGTAGAAGATTGTGGATATTTAGCAAGAGCAGCATTTGTTATAGATAGGTTTATGAACAAAGTAATGGGATTATCAGGTAAATCATTTATTCCTATGATTTTAGGATTTGGATGTGACATTCCTGGAGTAATGGCTACAAGAACATTAGCAAATGAAAGTGATAGAATCGCAACAATGTTAGCAGTTCCTTTCATTTCTTGTAGTGCAAGAATTCCTATATATGCATTATTTACAGCAGTATTCTTTAAAAACAACCAGGCAGAAATTACAACAGCATTATATCTTTTAGGTATGATTGTAGCTATACTTGTTGCATGGACACTTAAACACACAACTTTCAAAGATGAACCAGCACCATTTATTATGGAATTACCACCATACAGAATGCCAACACTTAAAAGTGCATTATTACACATGTGGGAAAGAGGATATCTCTTCATTAAAAAAGCAGGTACAATCATATTAGGTACTTCCATATTAGTATGGTTATTAAGTAACTTACCAATAGGTGTAGAAGAAGGATCTGCAGAAAGTGTAATTGGAGTTATCGGTAGTGTCATAGCACCTATATTCAGTCCATTAGGTTTCGGATTCTGGCAAGCAGCAGTTGCTTTAGTATTCGGTATAATGGCAAAAGAAATTGTTGTATCAACATTCGGTACATTATTCGGTGTAGGTGAAGATGGACTCGATGCAGTACTACCAACATTATTCACACCATTATCTTCATTATCATTCATGGTATTCACATTATTATACGTACCATGTTTTGCATGTCTTGGTGCAATCAAAGAAGAAGCAAACTCCTGGAAATGGATGATGGCGTGTGTAGTCATATGTTGTGTAGTAGCATATATATGTTCATTAATAGTCTTCCAAGGTGGACTATTACTAGGATTCAAGTAGTATAAATTAATTTTATACTACCTTTTTTTTTATTTTAGTTTTAAGTAAAGTAAACAATAAAATAAAACAAGTTTAATATCATATCATAATAGGAGGCACATATCATGATACAATGTAGATTATGTGGATGTAAATTTGATGAAACAAAGTTAGGGCCATGTACCTGTGAATGTGCATTTGGCGGTTGTGGTGGAGCAAATGTAAGATGTCCAAATTGTGGCATGGAAATCATACTTCCAAAAGACAAACGACCAAAAACAAATAACAAAAATAAATCGTTTTTTAATAAAATCAGATCTTTAATTTAACTTGTTATATTTTATTTTTGGATTACTTTATAACATCTATTTGAATGATTTATTAATTATCAGGTGATATAAATGATGTGTAGATGTAAACTATGTGGAAAAGAATTTGACCATGAAGAAGCCGAAATAATAGATTGTAACTGTGGATGTGGTGGAGATAATGTACTTTGTCCAAACTGTGGATACGAAGTACGTCTGCCACGTGAATACAGATTACAAAGACCAAAACTCAAAAAAGAAGATACATTCTTTACAAAGGTTAGAAGAATTTTCCAGATGGGAAATTAATTCTTTTTCACTATTCTTTTTTCTTTTTAATGCTTTTTAATTATATTTCTTTTTTTTGAATTGTTATTCTATTTTTCAAGGATTCAATTGAATTTTATAAATATTTATTAATATTTTAATAATCAAATATTATAATTATCACATAAGTTTTTTTTAAATTTTTTTGTGAGATGATGATATGAAAAATAATAGAACTAAATTATTTCTAGTATTGTCATTAATTTTAATAACAATGGTGGGAGTATCTGCAGTAAGT
The DNA here is from genome assembly GCA_015062815.1 of Methanosphaera stadtmanae. GTDB lineage: Archaea > Methanobacteriota > Methanobacteria > Methanobacteriales > Methanobacteriaceae > Methanosphaera > Methanosphaera stadtmanae_B. The sequence goes on from SUTP01000005.1 coordinate 39,328, forward strand.
GCTACTGATCTAGAATCATCAGATTCTAATCAATTAGAAGAAACTAGTAATACTGCAGTATCTTCACATGATATTGTTACCTCAGATAATGATTATACTAAAATAAATAATAATAAATCTGTTTTAACACAGAATGAACTCAGAGGACCTTTTGATACAAATGGTTCCTTTTCTGATTTAAACACACTTATTTCAGAATCGTCTGGTGATTTAACACTAGATAAAAATTATGTTAAAGGCTCAGATGAAAGTGAAATAGTGATTGATGGTAAAACGATAACAATTGATGGTAATGGGGCAGTAATTGATTTAAATCAAAATTACTTTGTATTTAACATAACAGAAACATCAACAGTCAGCCTCAAAAACATGATTATTCAAAATATTAATGGACCTGAGGGTATTCTTAATTATGGTACATTAAATCTTGATAATGTTACCTTTTTGAATAATAATGTTCCTTATAATAATGCACACGGATTAGTCGTTACAAATAACTCAAAAATAACTGTGAATAATTCACATGTATATAATAATAATGCAACCTATGGTTTATTTGAATTGACTAATTCTGCTACAGGTACATTTGAAAATTCAGATTT
>SUTP01000062.1 GCA_015062815.1 Methanosphaera stadtmanae
ATCATACAAAAGTATAACTTATAACAATATATATAGCAAACATAAGTTATAAAACATACTATCAGTAAACAATAAACACTACACAACTAGAACACCCCAATAAAATCCCCAAAGGAATACCAATAAAAAATATTATTCAAAGAAAACAACACGCATGTTAATATATAAATCATGAAAAAAACATCACTACTCTAAATTTAACAGTAATCAATAGAAGTTAATCTGAAAAATACTTTTATCTGCATTTATAGTGCTCATAATACGATATAATTTATTGTTTTGTATCATACCGATTTTTTTGATAATTAAATTTACTTGTTATTCTATTTTCTTAATTTTCGACAAGGAATTGTATTAAAATAATTATTTTTCGTATAAATTAAAATATTATGAATAATAAACCTTAAAAACACATAAGATGTAATAATTTTTTTTTAAATGTCTGTCTGAAACGTGGATAAGATTGACAAATAGATTAAAAAAAAATATACATAAAAATATGAAGGAATAAAAAAGTTCTAAAATATAAATAGAAAGTAACCTCAGACAAATAAACTTCAATGAGTCAACTAGAGACTAAATAAAACTATATGAAGAAAACATGAGAAGATTAGATGATATCATAAATAAGGGAGATATTGCATGAATCAAAAAAATTTACTTATACTATGTATTACAGCTATTATATGTGTAGCAATAATATCTGTAGCAGCAGTATTAATCACAAACAATACTCAAACAGAAAAAAACAACACAACCAACGATACAGTAAACATTACACTAAATAACTCAAACAACACGACAAATACTTCCACAGCAAATTCACAGAAAAGTTCCAACAATGTAAAGAAGAAAAGTTCATCCAAGCAATCCAGTAAAAGTAGTGATGATGAATGGGAATATGGACACGGAGCAGGATCTTACGATGACCCAGATATAACCTGGAGACACAATAAAAAAACAGGTTACAGCGAATATCATAATTCAAAAACAGGTGAAAGCTGGGGCGGTTACAATATTGCATAAAAAAAATAAGAAATATCCTGTTGTAAAATATCATAATAGATATTCATAATATTTATGATAATATAAAAAAAATATTTATATTTTTTTGTAATATTTTTTATTTTATTATTGACTATTTTTTTATCCTATTTTTTTTGATAATCCAGGAGATTAAACATTCCTTTTACACAAATAATTTACTAAAAATATACTGGAATTTTCTATAATTTATAAGAATATAGTTTTTATAGTTGTGTATTTGATGTATTTTTTTCTATATGAAGATATTTTATAAATTATATTTCATTCTAAGATAATATCATTTATAATCATTTTTTTAAAGAAAAAAGGTTAAAAAGAAAAAAATAATATTTTTTTAAGTATTCTAATTAATCTAGTTGTTATTTAATTTTTTTAATTCATAATAAATTTTTATTAATACAAATAATATACATTCAAGTACTATGAAAATGAGAAATGATATAACATTTAACCCTAAATCATATGTACGAAAATACGTGGATGGTTCTCCAATTAATCCTACAGCAATTGCTGTGATTACAATTAATAAAAATAATACGGCATTTGCATTATCAGCCTTTTTTAAGGGTGGTTTTGTATTTGTATTTCTGTAATCTTGATTTTGATTGCTTTGTTGATTATAATTTCTCATGGAGTTTTCGGATAAATTACTATTATCTTGAATAGTATCTGAAGTCCTATTTGTAAAATTGTTTTTTTCATCCATATTTACTCCTCTTTTAATATTTCATGTAATTTACATGCTTTTTTATGTTAGTTTTTATTTTTATATTTTTTTTTAATAATTTTTTGTATCAGCAGCAAATTTTTTAGAATCCTTTTTATATGGTCCAGTTGTTTATATTAAATAATTTAAAAAATAAAGTGGTGGTGAGATGTGTATATCTGTTGGTATGGATAATTGCTGTTATATCAGTTATACTGTCTTTTGCATGATCAATTGAATCTTCAAGGCGTTCATGTGCTTCTCTTACTTCAGGACTTCGTTGATAAGACGTATTGTATATGTCTGCAGCAATAAATAAAACTATTAATACCAAGAATAATAATATTATTAATCCACAGCATAGAGTTTTTGATGCCATTATGTTTTCCTCCTATATTTCTATAGTGTAAATCATCCATTTGTCTAGTTTTTCTCTCCATTTAATATCATAATTGTTTTCAATATCAATATAGTGAATGATTTTGTTTTTTCCTGTTGGTTTGTATATTTTACCAGTTATGTTCTTGTTATCTCTAAAGTATTGATATATTCCATCTGTTTTTTGTCCTTTGTAGAATGGTTTTGATTCTTTGTCTACTACTGTTATGCAGTATGTTTTCTTGAATCCTGATTCTTTTAGTTGTTCCATGAATTTTATGTCTTTGATGAAAGAGTACATTGATTCGGGGTATTGTCCGTTTCTTGGATATTTTAGTTCTATTGCATAGCACTCAGTTAACTCATAATTGAAGATGGTTATATCTATTTCATGTTTTATGTATTTTTCTACTGTTTGGAAGTTTGACATTTTGTCTTGGAAGAATGTTACGTTTCTTTCGAATTGTATTTTGTATTCGGGTAGTTTGTTTCTTAAATAGATTCCTAGTTCGTGTTGTAGAGAGAATTCATTGTATATTTCAATATTGTTTTCTTGTATGTATTTCCAGAATGTTTCTATTACTGGTGTAATACTATTTTCCATAATATTTGACATTTTAATCACTATTATAATTCATATAGTCTAGTTAGTTTTTATATTTGTTGTAATGGTTTAACATATTTTATAGAAGTTATATTTTTTAAACAATAATATTTTATTAAAGAAATGAATATATGAACTATAAAATATAAATTTCTAAGTTTTGTAATTATTTTAACTAAATTTTTGTACTATATATTTTTTTTCTAATTTAATATGAAAATATCATCATAAAGTTTAAAAAACAGATTATAAGCAGATAACTAAATAATATCAGCAATGACAAATTTTTAAAAATATTAAAAAAGAAAAATAAATATAATATAAAACAATGAGTTGAGAAAATATGAAAATATATAAAAAAGAAATAATCGTATTTTTAACATTCTTGACTATGATATTCATATTATCCTCTACTGCATACAGCCTACAAGTAGAAGATATATTTTGGGTTGAAAATACTACAAAAAAAGGTAATGAATATAATGTAACAGGAGCTATTAGTTTACGATGGGATTTACCACAAGCTTATGAAAGTTTTACAATATATGATATTAATGGAAATGTATTAGTTCATAAAGATGCAATGAACCCAATAAATTATATTGGTGAGGAATTATATGTTCATCATTATGTTTTCACTTTAAATGATACCAGTACTGAACCATATAGTATAGAAGTTCAATTAGCTAATCAAAAAGATATCAGTATATTAAATGATACTATACGATACTAATTAAATAGAATATATTTTCATTAATTAAAAAATTATGGAGGAAATACATATGAATAAAAAAATAGTCATAGGTATTATAGCATTGATAGTTTTAGTGTTATTTGCTGCTTTTTTCCTATTTACTCCTCATTATAAGGAGATTGAAATGAGTGGTTATACCTTTGAAGTGCCAGATAGTAATGCTCAGGTAAAAAATAATACTGTTAATTACAATACTTATTTAGATACTGAAAATGATTTAAATATTAAAACATGGGCTTGTAAAGATATAAATGACATTAATGGGTCAGTAAATGGTTCCATGGAAATTGGTATGCAATTAGGAGAAAATATGGGAAACAATGTAACATACAATAACATCACATTATACAATAAAAGTGGAATCTACACGTATTATGAACCAGATATTAACAATTCTTGTATGATAATTATTACTTCAAAAAATCCTAGCCTAATTGAACATATTACTGAAACAATGAAAAAACCAAAATTAAGCGTTGATAGTAGCATGTTTAACATCTCAGATAACGGTTTAATCATAACTAATTCAACTAATAACACCACATCAGAAAATCAAACTACTACTAAAAAAACTACTACAAAAAAGACTAATAAACAGAAAAAATCCAGCAGTAATGGAGCTTATATAGAAAATCCTGAAGCAAATGGATATATAAGTGTTGGTGAAGGAGTATATCGTAGTAAAAAAGATGGACAAATATATTCTGAACATGGTAGAGGTAATCTCAAACGTTCACCAGAACTAGATCATTATTATAATTAATATTAGTTAATATATTACTCAAAATATTTTCTTTATTTTATTTTATTTTTTAGGAAATTTAACAAACAAATTCACTATTTCTACAAAAGAATCTATCCATATATTTATTCAACAGATTGTTATTGGATTTTAATTAATGAAATGAATTAGTAAACCCCAAGAAAATTAATTAAACAATTATAATAAGGCATACAATACACTTATTTACTCCACTAAAACCATACCCAACAGACTCATTATAGAAGAAAGATACCATTAATACGAACAACACATAAACATATCCAAAAAAAAATAACATGCACTAAAAAACAGAATTAAACAAAATAAAAGATATAAACTCGCCCATAAACAACTTTTAAATACTAATATTAACCATACTATAATTCTAAAAAACTTTAACAGTTTATAATATTTTATAATCAATTAAAAATCAAAATACAAACTTAAATGTAATAATTTATAAATATGATGATTTAAAAATCAATAAACATAAACAAGTAAGATTTATAACTAAAAAAATTTAGGGAGGAATTTAGTAATGAATAAAAAAACAGTTCTAGGTATTATAGTATTAATAGTCATAGTCTGTTTAGCTGTTTATTTCCTATTTATACCACATTACAAAGAAATAGAAATGAGTGGCTATACCTTTGAAGTACCAGACAACAATGCAGAAGTAAAAAATAATACCATTAACTACAACACATACCAAGATAAAGAAAATGATTTAAACATAAAAACATGGGCAAATAAAGATATAAACGACATCAACGGAACAATAAATGGATCACTAGAAATAGGAACACAATTAGGAGAAAACAATGGAAACAATGTAACATACAACAACATCACACTACTAAATAAGACAGGAGTCTACACATACTACGAACCAGACGAAAACAATACCTGCATGATAATAATCACAAGTAAAAACCCAGACCTAATTCAACACATTGTAGATACAATGAAAAAACCGAATATAACCAATCCGGCAACTCAATTAAACATGTCCACAAACGCTTTAACCACAAACCCTGCAGAAAACAACACAACAACAGAAAATCAAAGCATAATCTAAAAAAGACAATTATTGTTTTTAATGATAAAAAGTTTAAATCGAATAAACTTTTTTTTACTTTTTTTTTTAACATCAAGGTGGTGTGCAACAATTTTTGAGTTTTTAGAATAATTTTTCCTTTTAACTAATTTATTATTTAACTTATTCTAGTTTTTTAATTTAGATTTATTATCTTTTTTTGTTCTTGTTAGTAATTATTGATAAAATAATATAATTGTTTATAATATATTTTGTTATTATAACTTATTATGATTTTTAAAAAAGAATACGCATAAATAATTATTGATTGGATTTTATGCAAATTGCACACATTAATTATTTTATTCATTTCGAATATATTGTGCAAATTGCACACTTTTTATTTTTTATTCATTTTGAATAAAGTGTGCATATTGCATACATTATTTAAGATTAAAAACAAATACAAAACATGTGATAATATGAACGAATTAGCATGGGGAACCAATAACGATCTAAACGACAACCAATTTTACAACAGAGTTGAAGACATAGGATTCATATCTGATTTGCTCAAAAGCAGTCAATACGGCACATCACCATCAATTCTCATAACAGGTATTAAAGGTGTTGGCAAATCCGCCCTAATGAAAAAAATACAAAAGAATTTTCTAAAAGAAAATTATTTAGTTATATATATTGACATTTCATTATCAAAGCCTACCAAACTGATGAATTTACAAGAGAATCAGTAATAGAATTAATCTATGATCAAATTCATTTTCAATATTTTAAATCCATCCAAAAGTAGAACCACCCTGTTTTTCAATTATTTTGTTTGAGATTAGAACTTATTATGTTAAGACTACCTTCATTATATATTGCACCCCCAAGTGTGTTGTTCTACTTCATCACAAAATTACTTAATTATTCGACATATTTAAAGAAGTTTAACCTATTTTTATTATGTTCATCAAAATCATATACTCTGTTAATAAATTTAAATTTATCAAATTTTTCATTAAAAGACATTATTACTTTCATATTCTTTTCTTTCATATATTCAATGGTTAAACAGTCGTTAAAATCCATATTATCAGTTGAATGTAATATAGTTGAATAGTTATTTTGTAGTTCTTTGAAGTTTAAGTTTTGTATTCTGCAGGTATTTGTTAAAGTATAGAATATTTCTTCTATAATTTCATCATTATAGTTATTGCATAATTGCATGACTTGAATAAATATGTGGTAGGGCATGTAACATGTGGTTCTATCATCTAATGTTAATATCATACTTTCTGCTAATTCATGTTTTGGATCATCGGGTATTAGCAATGATTTTAGGATAGTGTAATCTAGTACTATTTTGTTCATTTTTTCACCTGTTTATTTTCTTGTTTTAAAATTCCTGAAATGTTTTGTAAATTAATTTTCCTAATTTTTTCTATTTTTATTTTATCATCTTTTATTGACCATTTGAGTAAATGAATTTTTAAATCAAATTTTAGTGCTTGTTCTACTTCTACTGGTAGGATTAAGTGTTTTTTCTGGTAAATGTTTCTATAGATGATTACATGTTTGTCTGTTTTAATAATGTTGTCAATGTTATTTGGGTTAATTTCTTCTTTAAATAGTGTTTCTAAAATTATTTCATTGGTCTTTTTGTTGATAGTCCATTTTACAAATTCTTGATTTTTAATGTTTTTCTTTTTTGCTATGCATTTTGGAATTATTGTGGATTGATTTCGATATACTTTTGAAAAGTTTTTCATATTTTATGCACTCCTTCTTGTTAAAATAATATATAGTAATAAAAATATTACTTTATAGTAATACTTTGTATTAAACATTATATAAAACATACAATAAAAAAATAAAAAAGTATTAAACAAAACAACAAAGTATTAAACAAAAATAAAAACTAGTAAAAAAAAGTATATATACTCCGAGGTTACATATTACTAAGTAAGTGGTATATAATTGGCATCATGCAGACTATATTAGAGTAGAAATACTCTCCACTATATCAATGTTTTCATAGTGGTTAATATTTAAATGAAAACATGATTATTAAACATATGAGTCTAATTTTTGTGACATCCCAGAGGTCAGGGTGGTTTGGATAGTGTTTTTTGTAGATGTTTTTGGCATATTTGTCTATTTCACCGAATTCTATACAGTTTAGTTTCTCTGAGAATTGGCTTTGTTCGATTCCGTATTCGAACCCACCAATTCCACTGAAAAGTGAGATATAATTCATATTATTTTTATCATTAAAATTAGTTTTTATTTTGTTGTTTTTTAAATTAAAATTGAGATTAGTATTATTTTGAAAATTAAAGTTGTTTGCTTGGATATTAATGAATAGCAGTTAGTTATATTCTTGAGAATTAAGAATAAAAAAAGTAAATATCTTTATATACTCTAAAAACATATATAATATTGTAGAATTCAAATTATTCTATCCCATAAAAGTATATTTTTGTTTTACTTTAATAATCACACTTTCATCTAAAAAAAAATACTTTTTGAAAATAAGATATGGGTATTTTAGTATGAGAAGTTAATCAAAAAAAGATATTCTATTAAAGGAGTGTGATACAATAATAAACAAAGAGAAACTATTATAGTTCCCAAAAAACAAAGTAAAACAAAATGGTTAATAGTATGGGTTGGTTACCCTACATCAAGTTACTCAAAATAATCATTGAAATTATCATCGTTTACTACCAATACTTTAGATGATAATAGATAGGTTAGTTTATGATTACTAGAATACCCACTTAACCATTAAATGTTATGTATAAAATTTAATTTTATACTAATATTTATGGTTTTAATAATATATAAACATTATTTTTTCACTTAAATCAATTTCGTTTGTCGGCTTTTACTGGCTTGTTCCAACCTGTCCCTCGCAATATCATAATACTCTTTTTCAAGTTCTATTCCAACATACTTCCTATTCGTGTTTAAACAAGCAAACCCCGTAGAACCCGAACCCATAGTAAAGTCAAGAACGGTATCACCTTCATTAGAATAGGTTCTAATTAAGTATTCTAGGAGTTTAACTGGCTTTTTGGTTGGATGTACTCCTTTCGCCACAGAATCTAAATAGATCAATTGACGATGATAATTAGTATGCTTAGGAACATAAATATTTTCCTTGAAAGAAGAATGATCATATACTTTCTTACTAGTTCCTACTGATTTTTCCCACTTACTCCTATTTTTAATAGCCTCTAGACATAATAACACTTTAAATATAAACCCTAAACAAATAATTTACTTTATGAAAAGTTATTATACTTTAATAGATTATATAATGTTTTATATGTAAGTATATAGAATTATGGGTAGTTTATACTTATCAAGTTGTTCTATATTCCAATACACTTTCTTGAAAAACAATGTTTTAATTTAAATTACCAACAAAAAAAAATAATTATGCTAATAAGAATGAAAATTAATCATTATGCAGTAGTTCTTCCACAATATGATTAAATGCTTTTTTGGATTCTGGAACCAATGGATATAATGGATAGACATGATTCATCTTTTCACCCACAATCAGTTCAGCATCAACATTCTTACTCATTAGCTTATCATAAAACTTTAACACATCAGGATAAAATATTTCATGAGTTCCAACAAATAATGTTGTTTTTGGAAGTTTGCTAACATTCCCAAACATTGGACTTACCTTATAATCCATTGAATTAAGGTTTCCAGCCCAGGTTTCACCCATTTTACGAAGGCCATCAACACCAAGCATAGGATCAAATTCCACTTTATCATAATCTCCAGACATGGATACATCAAGCCATGGTGAAAGCAGAACCATACTTTCCGGTTGGACCATATTGTTTTCTCCAAGATATTCACTAAATGCTACAGCCAATCCCCCACCAGCAGAATCACCAATAATAGAAACTGGTTTTTTCATAGTCAACACATATTCATATAGTTTTTCAACTATATCATAAGTTTCTTCATACGTATGATTAGGTGCAAGAGGATAAATAGGGGCAAATACTGTTGAATTAACTTTTTTAGCTAGTTTATCACAAAATAGTATATGAGGCAGCCTAATCTCATTAACATATATTCCCCCATGAAGATATATGATTATACTCTGTGAATCTTCCACATTATTAAAAAGTATCATTTGACAACCAAACATATCCTTAGTTTCAACTTTACAGTGATATAATAGTTTTGGAATTTTATAGTGTTCATCTTCTGTTATGGAACGCTCTCTCATATGTTTTTCTGCCTCACTGGCATCATCAACATACTTACGATGTCTAATATTTAAGACTGCTTCAACAATTTTTGACATCAAAGACAATTTTTTCATCCTTAAATTTTTTTATTAAATAAAGATATAACTTAATTTATATAAAACAATTAATATAAACATTATTTTTTTTAATTATCCATCATAATAATAACAATAATAAAAAAATAAGTAATAATTAATAGTTAAACTTCAACATAGCCATTTATATTAAAATATACTCGAATAAGATATTATTAATTAAAACAGTTATAAACCTGATGGACATACTTTTTATGTAAAATACACCACAAATAATAATTAACAATTGTCCAACAATAATAAAAAGTTATTAATTAAAAAAAAGGTTGAAGATTATATAATTTTTCAAGTTTTTTCTTCATTATACCACACATAATTAAGTCAATTAAAGAACACCATATTTTTTAAAGTAAATAAATCTAAATGTCTCAATGAAAAAAATAATATCTTTTGCTAAAATTCCATAAATAAAAAAACTATAAAAAATTAAACAAAATAAAAAAATTGATAATAAAAAGTATATATACCAGAGGTTACAAATTATCATGTAACGTGGCATATATAATTGGCATCATGCTGACTATAATAGAGTAGAAATACTCTCCACTGACTATGTTTTCATATTGGTTAATGATTTAATGAAAACATGATGTTCAAACAAAT